>JBDLIO010000345.1:0-4096 GCA_039714865.1 Acidobacteriota bacterium
CGGGAGGGTGCCCCACGACAATGTCAAGGACGGCACGTCCCGTCGGACAAAGGAAATCGGGGTGGTTGCCGGCCACAGCGAGTGAACCTTGACCGGAATTCTAATGTGGACTATTCTAGCTATAGAGATCCACATTGGAGGTGTGCGCTTGAGGACCGTTCAAATGACCCTTGATGACGATTTGGTCAACGAGGTCGACCGAGTGGTGAAGCGGCTTCACTCAAGCCGTTCCGCATTCACGAGAATGGCCCTTCGTGAAGCCCTCAAACGGTACGCCGTCGAACAGCAGGAACGTCGGCATCGCCGTGGGTACGAGCGGTATCCAGTCGCTGCGGAGGAGTTTTCCGTTTGGGGAGAAGAACAGGCGTGGGGTGATGAGTCATGAAGCGGGGTGAAATCCGCTGGTATCGATTTGCCCAACCGGACAAAAGGCGCCCAGTTCTCATCCTGACCCGAGATTCCGTATTGCAGTACCTCGGTGAAGCAACCATCGCCCCCATCACCAGCACGGTCCGCGACATCCCTTCCGAGGTTTTTCTCTCGAAGGCCGAGGGCATGCACCGAGATTGCGCCGTCAACTGCGACCATCTGCAAACGGTTTCGAAAGCCCGGATCGGTACGCTGATTACCTCGTTGCCTCATGAAAGAATGGCCGCCGTTGGGCGGGCCATCCGTTTTGCGTTGGCCCTCCCATGACCCCCTCAACAGTCACCCTTCTGCGATTGATCCTCTTGGTGGCTTTCTCAGCCCTGCTTCTGGCCTCATATCTTATCGAGCGGTCGGGGCCTCGATACCGGCGGTGGTTCACGGCATCGTTCACCATTCTGGCTCTCGCCTCCGTTGCCGGCTATTTCAACTTCGGTCAATTCCGGTCCGACGGTGGTTTCGTCAACCCATGGGAGCACTTCCACTTTTTCCTGGGGTCAAAGTACCTGCCTGAAGTCGGATATGACGGCCTCTATGTTGCCGGCTTGACTGCCATCAACGACCGGTATCCCGGCGCCATTGTCGACACCGAGGTCCGGGATCTCATGACTTTCGACATGAACACGGCCATCCTCTATTTCGATCAGCGAGAGGCCATCAAGTCCCGGTTCACACCGGAGCGGTGGGCAGAGTTCGACAGGGATCTCCAGCTCTTGAGTTCCAATTATCAGTTGCCGATGGCCGCCATCCTGCAAGACCACGGGAATACCGGTTCTCCTGCATGGGCCATGGCCGCCCGGATCTTCACGGGGCCTTTTCCGGCCGGACCGAAGGTGCTGACCGCGATCTCATTCCTGGACTCGGTCCTGTTGTTGGTGATGTTCGGTTTTGTCTGGAGGGCCTTCGGGTATCGGGGAATGTGCATCGGACTGATAGTCGCCATGCTGACGCCGCGTGGTTATCTCTTTCTGGGGGGCAGCATTCTCCGGTTGGATTGGCTCTTTGCGCTGGGTATGGCCATGAGTTTCTTGAAGCTCAAACGGTACAAGACGTCCGGGGCATTCCTGGCGTGGGCTATCGCGAGCAAGCCATTCTGCGCGCTCTTTGCCGTAACGTTGGGTTTCAGATTCCTGTGGGCCGCCTGGAAGGCTCGCACGATCGTGAGAGAGCATACGGCCTTGGTGCTGTCGTCGGTTGTGGCTCTGATCCTGATCGTTCTCCTGTCCTCAGTGACCTTGGGGGGGTTCGGAATCTGGACCGACTACGGGCAGCGAATTACGGCGAACCTGAGTGAAGGACACTACAACGACAATCACTCGTTCAACGATGTGTGGCTCCAGTTTTCCAACGACTGGAAGAACGCCCTGTTTGACTGGGTGCCGGAGGTCCACGCGGCAAGCCTTCGTGATGCGAGAGAAAAGAGGCGCCACCCGTCGTTTGTCGTAGCGAGGGTGCTCCTTGTGCTCCTCCTGCTGGCCGTCACGACCCGCCATGACGATGACGTCTTTGCGTTTTCGATGGGGGCACTGTGTGTTTTCGTCGTTTTCGTCACAAACACCTACTACTGGCAAATGCTCTGTATTCCGGCGATAGCCTTCGCCCAGCGCTATCGCGAGGACCTGCGTTCCTTTCTCTATCTTCTTTACGTCGCCGTTTTTCTCGTGGGCTCGTACCTCTTCATCCAAATGGGGGCAGAGAATGCCCGGCATCTGCAAGGGTACTTCGGGAGCATCAGGCTTTTCGTTCTGTGTCTGCTGATGGTTGCGGTTGAGGTCGCATGGGCATGGAAGGCCAGAATAGGCCGAGGGATAAATCCAGCGTAAACTATTCCCATGTTACGCCGCATTCTGCACTGCGACATGGACTGCTTTTTCGCCGCGGTGCATGTGCGCGACGACCCAGCCTTGCACGGCAAGCCCGTCGCGGTGGGTGGGGATCCATCGGGGCGTGGGGTGGTGGCCGCAGCCTCCTACGAAGCCCGCGCCTTCGGTGTGCATTCGGCCATGCCGTCGGCCCAGGCCCGCCGTCTATGCCCCGAGCTGATTTTCCTGCGGTCGGACTTCGGCCGCTACCGAGCCGAGGGAGAGAAGATTTTCGACCTCTACCGTCAATTCACTCCCCTGGTCCAGACCCTGTCACTGGATGAGGCCTACCTTGACGTCAGTGAACACCTGGGAGACTACGGTTCGGCAACGGCCATTGCCGAGACAATTCGCCGCCGTGTCCGCGAAGAAAGGGGCCTCACGGTCAGTGTCGGCGTGGCGCCCAACAAGCTCGTGGCCAAGATCGCCTCTGATCAGGACAAACCCGACGGCTTGACGGTGGTCAGACCGAGAGCGGTTGCCGCATTTCTGGCTCCTCTGCCGGTCCGGCGCATCCACGGCGTGGGCCCGGCATCGGAACGCAAGCTGGGCGAGATGGGCATTACCACGGTGGCTGAACTCGCCGCTACGCCGCTGGATGTCCTGCTCGGTCAGGGCACCTTCCGCCTGGGCGTGGGCGGTCCAGGGCAGGGGGCGGAAGGGGTTGATGTGCACGCTGTCGGGGCCGGCCTCGATGAGGCCCGCGAGGTCGCGTTTGAAGGACTCGAGGGTCTGGCCGGGGAGCCCGGCCATGAGATCGCAGTTGACCAGGACGCCGTGCGACTGCCCGTCGCGGATCAGGGCCGCGATGCGATCGAGCCTGTTGTGGCGGTCCACGCGCCGCTGCACCACTGGATCGAGGCACTGCACGCCCATGGTGAGGCGCGTCACCCGGCCCACGTCCGCGAGGACGGCGATCTTGTCGGGCGTGAGGGAGTCGGGGTTCCCTTCGAAGATCACCTGCTCGCCCTGTCCCAGGGCGAACCGTGACCACAGCGTATCGAACAGCTCGCGCAGCGCCCCCGCCGACAGCAAGGAGGGCGTGCCCCCGCCGACGTACCCCGACGTGAAGGTCAGGCCATCGAGGTGGGGCGCGAGGTAGTCCGCCTCCTGGCGCAGCCCCTCGAGGTAGCGCCCCAGATCCCCCCGCCGGAAGTTGTCCGTGCGGCTGCACACGCAGTAGGTGCAGGCCCGGGCGCAGTACGGAATGGGGACGTAGAGCCCCAGCTTCTGGGGGGCCGACCCCTCCCGGATCCGGCCGGCGGCGCGTTGCCATCCCGCCACCAGCTCCTCGTGGGTCAGCGCCTCTCCGAGCATCGCCACCAACACATCGATGTCCGCGGTCATGGTCGGCAAGATCAGGCTCGGCTGTTTGTAGTCATAGACGTAGCTTTCGGGAAACTCGACGTAACCGCAGGTCTTAATCTTGGACTCGTCGAAGGCGCTCATCGCCGATTGCTCCTGGGCGTTGCAGAGAAAGGGCGGCGAGTCGAGGAGCAAAGACGGCTTGATAAAGGCGAAGTGCTCCACGCAACGCTGCGGCGTGCGAGTCACCGCGGGCACCGTGCCCGGCCCACAATCGCGAGCACGGATCAGCGTGTCGATGACGTCCTGGTAGAAGTAGAGCTTTGTCTGCCCCGAGATCAGCTCATGGATACCATCGGGAGGAAGGCCGGGCAGGCCGGACTCGAGCGCGTTGAGGTGCTGGTAGGCGGTGCGCGCCGGCTCGAGCTCGTCGAGCTGGTGCTGGGCGAAGTAGCCGACGCGGAGCCGCGACGACGATCGCATCTTTCCGGCGCTCGGCGTGA
>JBDLIO010000346.1:0-4070 GCA_039714865.1 Acidobacteriota bacterium
TCCATGCCGGGCATCATGATGTCCGAGATAATCAGATCCGGGTCATTTGTCTCCAGACTCCCGAGAGCCTCAGCCGCACTCCCAAAAATCTCAACCTCGAATCCATCCTGCCTCAGCGCCTCCCGGGCCAAGGTCAAGAAAACCGGTTCGTCGTCAATCACGAAAATCACTCTGTACTCCTATCCAAGGATCGACACGATTTGTTCGATCGACATTTCAACCTCGGCTCGCTCATCCATCGACTGGGCGCACAGAACCAACAGATACATCTCCATTTCGGCATAGACAAAGCGCCGGACAACGACCTTGTCTTCATAATTGATATCCATCGAAATGTACTCGGCCCCGTGCTGCTCGAGGAAAAGACCGGCTTTGGCCATCGCATCACCGAGGACCGAGGTAAAAGCAGCAATCCGGTCATTGTCGACAGGGCTGTTGTACACGGCCAACGGCAGCCCGGCACCGTCCGACACGACGGCGCCGGTGAACCCTCCACGCCGACACATCGCGAATAATACGTTCTCGAGGCGATCGCCCCGAAATTCTCCCTCGGTCTCGTCGATCACGGGCACAGTGGGCAGTGGCGCCTGTGTGAGAACCTCGGCAGGAGCCGCCGCGACGTCGGGGCCCATCACCGGTCCCTTCTCCAGGTTCCGGCCGATCGGTCCCGCAAACCCCTTTGCGTGACGCTGCTCCTCAAAGAGGTCTTGGAAGAGGCTCAGGGCCTCTTGAAGCTCAGAAGAGTCCGTCAGTCTGCTCATCGGCGTCCCCTCCAATCCCTCGCAGCAGTTCACGTTCCTTCATCTCCATTGCCAACTCCAGGTAAGGGCGTGCGGTCTCCCGGCCCCCAGGGAGCAGGATCACAGGCACCGCCTTGATGCTGGCGTGCTCGAAATTATCGTCTTCCGGGATCACCGTACGGAAGAACAGGGCCTCGGGAACGCTTTGCTCCAACTCCTTGAGCGTCTGCCGTTCCAACTCGTTGCCGCCGTTCCACATGGTGACCAGGGCGCCTTCGAGTTGCAGGTCACGGTTGTGCTGATCCCGAACCTCACGCAACAACTTGAGGAAGATCGGCAAGCTCTTGAGTACCAATGTTCGACAGCGCAACATCAGGATCACACCGTCGCTGACACCGAGCAGTGAAGTCACAATCCCCCCGACCCCTGCCGGCGCATCAAGGAAGACGTAGTCGTAACCGCCGCAGATTCCTTCGATCGTTAACCGCAGGCTCCCGTCTCGGGCAGCGTCTTCGATGCAGATCGTATCCGCCGGCGTGGCCACTCCGGAACCGACGACCGACATGCTGCCGTCCCTGGTCGTCGCCACGACCTCCTCGGCCGACGCGTCACCGCGGAGGAGGTTGACCAAACCGGCGTCCGTCTTCTTTTTCAGATTACTGGCGATCGCAATGCCCCCCTGGGGATCGGCGTCCACCAGCAGCACACTATGCCCCAGTCGAGCCAGCGTGTAGCCCAGGTTGAGTGCCGTGGTCGTCTTGCCCACGCCCCCTTTTTGGCTCGCGACGGTCAAAATTCTTCCCATGGTCGCCTTCCTTTCAACCTACGGTAACGATGGCACCGAAGGCCACGGCCCCAGTCATCGTCTTCGCATTCTCCTTGAGGTCGCCACCCATCCGGGCAATCAATTCACCCACGGCAGCCGGCCACACCGGGTAGAACTCACCAGAAAATTCGAGCGCCGGATCGTGTCCTGACGGCTCGACCTGGGTCTCAAAAGCCAATTGGTCCCCGAGTTCATCCTGAAGTTCATCGAGGTAGACCATAGCCGAGAGCAGAATATCCTGGATCTTCCCAACGGGATCTTCGCTCGGCTCGATCGCGGCCTCAAAATCCACTTCGAAACGGCCGCCCTCCAGGAGGAAAATCCGGCGCACTGCCGCAATGCCTTCAAAACCGGCCCATCGGGCTCGAATGACCTGTCTGCCCGACACCTCGACAGCAGCGTCCATATCAGGCAGCTCGATCAGGCCGTTCTTGTCACCGAGGTCCATTGTCTGCAGCAGTTCTTCGACATTGACCGGTCCCAATTGACCGCCAAACGTCCTCTCCAAGCGGCGAAAGCGTTCCCCGCGACGAAGAGCAACCGTCACCCGGGCCATCAATTCAGCACGGTCAAAGGGCTTGACGACGTAGTCATCGGCCCCCATCTGCAAACCCTTGACCTTGAGGTTCGGGCGATCCAGGCTGGAAAGAAACATCACCGGGATGTCGGCGAGAGGTCGCCGATCCTTCATCTGCTCAAGAACGCCGAAGCCGTCAAGGGTCGGCATCTGAATATCGAGCAGCACCAGATCGGGCGGTTCTCGCTTCATCATTTCCAGACCTTCGGCGCCGTTGGCGGCGTGCAAAACATCGTAGCCGGAGTATTTCAAGTAGGCGCCGACGACATCGTGGACTTCCTGAGTGTCGTCGACGATCAGGATTTTGTAGCCGCTCATGTCTGTCCCTCTTGAACCTTCACGCCGCCTTCCTCGGTCTCGGCAGCTGTCGATTCGCCAGGGTCAACCACCGGGAATCGAACGACAAAGAGGCAGCCGCCCCCCTCTCGGTTCTCGGCCGTGACGGTTCCTCCGTGATTTTCGACCAGTTGCCGAGTAATGAACAGACCCAGGCCGACACCGAATCCCCTCTCCGGCACCTGGCTGCCGGAAGACACCTGGAAGTACCGGTCAAAGATCCTCTCGGTATCGCTCTCCGGGATGCCCGGTCCCCGATCCCCAACCGTGACAACCTGATATCCCGGTTCACAGGTCAAGCAGACCTCGATCGTGCTCTTTTTCGGCGTAAACTTCAGGGCGTTTGACAGGAGATTGTTGAAGATCTGCTCCAAACGACCGGCGTCCCCAAGCGTTGCGGGCGGGATTCCGTCGACCGTCAATGTCACGTCAACTTCATTTTCCCGTCCACCGAACCGTGCCGTGGCGACACAGGCCTCGAGGACTTTATCAAGGCGAGCCGACGCCAGAACCATGCTGAGGCCGTCGGACTCGATTTTCTCTGCATCCAGAACATCGGAGATGAAGGAACTGAGTTTTTGACCCGAGCTAATGATCTGGTCAATGAAGCCTGCCCTGCTGTCCGCAGGCAAATCGGGGCCCAGGTCCCGCAGGAGGTTGGCAACACTGATCATTGCGTGGAGGGGGGATTTGAGGTCGTGGGAGGTGATCGCCAGCATGTCACCCTTGAGTCTGTTGAGCCTTTCCAATTCGGCGTTCTGAGCCTCAAGCTGCACCTGCAGCTCCTTCCGCCGGCTGATGTCGACCTGAACACCGACGTAGTGTCGAATGACGCCGGTGTCGTCCCTCAATCCGGAGATGGAGGCCAAGGCCCAGTATGAGGAGCCGTCCTTCTTCCGGTTGTGAAATTCTCCGCTCCAGGTTCCTCCCTTGGAAATCGTGCTCCAGAGTTCCTCGAATTCCACCTGAGGGGTTTCATCACTCCTCAGAACTCTCGGGTTCTGACCGATCGCCTCCTCGGCAGAGTACCCGGTGGTCTGGCAGAACTGGGGGTTCACGTACTCGATAGCCCCTTCGGTGTCGGTAATGATCACCAGGGCAGGGCTCTGTTCGATGGCCCGATTGAGCTTTCGGATCTCGGCTTCGGCTCGTACCCTCTCGGTCAAATCTTCACAGCAGGTCACCAGACCTACCGGGGCGCCCCTGGGATCGTGAACGACGTCGGAAAAGAGCTGAACCGGGAAGATCGTCCCATCGGCCCGCGTATTGGTACTCCGTCTGGTCCAGCTGGCCGGTCTCTCAATCCACCTGTCGTCCGATCCCTCCTCGCCCTTGGTCCCCAGGGACCGGGCCGAACGTCCGAGCAGTTCACCCTGCTCATAGCCGTGCATTTCGGCCTCGGCGTTGTTGACGTAAAGGATCTTTCGGTCCAGATCCGTCATCGTCACTCCGATCTGCATCGAGTCCACCGCCAACTTGTAGCCCGTGAGGTCCTTGAGAAGGCGCTCCCTCTCGGTAACGTCTCTCAGGATCAAAACGGCGCCGATGGGTTCGGATACTGAGTCTTCCAGCGGTCTTGACGTCAGATGAA
>JBDLIO010000347.1:0-4057 GCA_039714865.1 Acidobacteriota bacterium
GACCAAGGTCGGGGTCTTTGCGGCTGCGGCGATTGCGACGATCCCGCTGGCGCACTTCTTGGGGTCCAAGGCCTGGATCGGTCTTGCGGTGTTTGGCCTTGTCCTCGTCGGACTGACCGTTGCCGTACTCTCCATCGGCAAGGCTCAGTGCGAAGTCGATTCAGCCCAGCCTGACGAGGGCGGGCAGACATTTGAGGACCCTGAAACAGCCGAACCGGTACACCTGCCGGTTGAGGACTTCATCGATCTCCATCCCTTTCCGCCGCGTGACATCCCCGCCGTCGTTGAGAGCTATCTGGGAACCGCCCTCGCACAGGGCTACTCCGAGGTACGGCTGATCCACGGCCGCGGCATCGGCGTGCAGCGTGAACGGATTCGCTCGACGTTGTCCCGTCATCCGGCCGTCGTGTCATTCAGCGACGCCCCGCCGGACCGCGGAGGGTGGGGGGCAACGGTGGTCAGGTTGCGCCGGGTCGCTGCGGCCGGAGACGGCGACAGATGACAGCGGCAGGGGGCAGCGTCGGCGGCCGCGGCGGCGACTGGTCGAGTTTCCAATCCCCAGTATCGAAGAACTGCACGCCCTGAAGGACGTGCCTACAAACCCTGAAGGTATTTGGGACAACCAGTTTCATGGAGGCGCGTCCTTCAGGGCGTGCGAAGCTTCGGTACCAAGCCGCCACCGGCCCGACGTCGCCCATTCGAAGGCTTCTTCGGCCGACCTGGCGGCCCGGTCCAGGCTGAATTGTTCGGCGGTGGCAAAGCCTGACGACCGCCTCGCTCGCCAAAGGCCCGGGTCATCCAGGAGGGTCTCGGCAGCCCCGGCGAACGCCTGGGGATCCTCGGGCGGCACCAGGACGGCAGCCTCAGAGGCGAAGGCACGGAAGCTGGAGATGTCGGAGGCGAGGACCGGAACTCCGGCGGCAAATGCCTCGAGGGTTGGAAGGCCGAAACCCTCCTGTTCCCAGGACGGCGCCAACAAGAGATCGCAGCCCTGAACAAGCTGGGCCGCCATCTCAGGCTTGAGATGGTGGTGGTACTCGTCAGGCCGGCAAACGGCCCGCTCTTCATCCCGGAGAGGGTACTGTGACAATCTGATCAGTTGGAGGTTCCGGCCACCTGATCGAAGGTGCCGAACGGCTTCCAGGCCCGTTCGCACACCCTTCCAGTCACCCTCCCATGGTCCGGTGACCAAGATCCGCGGGGGGTGTCCCGGACGTCTCTTCCATCGGCGAAGCGGGGAGGGCTTCCAGAACCGTTCCAACGGCTGGAGGACCAAGCGGGACGGGCGGTCAAAACGCGTGGAAAGAATCGGCCCCAGGTGTTCTGAAACGACGAAGGCTGGGAGCGGAAGTCGATAGGCTGCCTCGATGGCTGGGTGGTCGGAGGTATTGTGCGTGTAGGTGTATTCGAGACCCTGACAATAGTGGACGGCCTGGTGTGTGGCGCAGTCCAGGGCCGCGGCGATTGTCGTCCAATAGGTTGCTACGGTGACGTCGGCCGAGGGAACCGTGTCCCGCGTGAACTGTTCGACCCGGAGGAATTCGGTCCTGAGGTCGAACCAATCCGGCCGAGGGCCACGGGAGGTGACCGTCACCTGGTGGCCCCGCTCGGCCAGGAGATTCGCCTGGAGGAGCACGACCTTGACGCCGCCGAACAGTACCGTATCGTCGAGCAGGTAGTTCAGGCGCATGGTCACCGTCTCAAGGCGTAACTGCAGTTGGCGCAGATGAAATTCTCGGGCGCGGGGTCGATCCCATACACGATCCGGCGGGCGCGGGCATACTCATCCCCCTCCAAGATCTCCCGGACGGACTGTGTTTGCAGATTTCCCAGCACCCAACGCTCGTCGTAGTCCTGACAGCAGATGACCACGTTGCCGGCCGCGGTGATGTGGAGGTGCTCGATCGGCCGGGAACCCCCGTAGTCGCAACCCCTGACTCTGAGTTCCCGGCCCCGGGCCGCCATGCCGATGTCCAGGTACCCTGCGCGGTCATTGGGTTCGAAATCCTGGACCTTGAATTGGGAACCCTCGAAGCGCCGTGTGATCTTTTCGAATTGCCGGGCGTGTTCGTCCGGGTCGGTCCCCAGAACGACGATGACCATCTCTTCCGCCATCGCCGTGTCCTTGGCGTAGTCCAGGTTGGCCAACACTCGTTCGAGGTGGTCCTTCCCCCGATCTTTGGCGTACTGTTGGCGGTCCAATGTAGAGAGATTGACGGAAAAGTACTTCAGGCCGCCGATGGCCACCAGTGCGTCGACCGTGTCCGGCGTCAGACCGGAGCCGTTGGAAAGAACGGTTGCCGGCAGGCCGGCATCCTTGATGCAACGGACCTGGTCGACGAATCGGCGGTCGATCGTGGGCTCGTTGTACTGGATCATGGCGACGTGTTCGATCGGTTCGCCGAGTTCGGAGATTTCGGCAATGATCCGTTCATAAAGTGCCGTTGCCATGTAATAGGGATCTCGCGGGGCGATGGAGACGGGGCAGAAAAAGCACCGCTGGTTGCAGATGGAGTGTGCCTCCAGCGAAACCCATCGCAGACGGAAACGGTGAGAGAGGTCGGTGGTTGAGGGTATCAACCAGTCGTCGGCCATGAGGCTGGTCTGCACCTCGCTGAGGGCGGCCAACTCAGGCTCGTCGAGGATGAGACGGCGCAGTTCCGGATACCACGGATGGTCGACGCCCATGCCGCGGCCGGTGTGGGGGTTGAGAATGGCGTGCTCGAAAAGATGGAGATACGGGCTGACGATCCATCGTGCCGGGTGATGTGCGTCGGTCATCTCAGCCCCCTTCGATCCATTTGTGGTCGATGGAGACGACGCCGAAGGGATAAGCGTCGTATTCCACAGTGAAGGCCTCATCGAGAATTCGGGTGTCGTGAATGTGCAGCCCATCCTCGGCCAGCAGAAATACGTAGAGCTTGAATCCGCCCTTGACCAGCGGGACTTCGGGTATCTCCAGCACGATTCTGTGATCCCCGGCGCCCGACCAGGGCCCGGCGCCATTCTGATGGGAGAGGAAGGAGGCCACCTCGACTTCGTCAAGACGGTTGAGACCGACAGACAGATGATACGCCGCTTCAGGAGTCTCGCTGGTCCAGGTGATCTCCAGCTTGAGCGGGTCGCCCTGTTTGAGCGTATCCCCGGTCAGAAGCCGTACCTGGTCCAAACGGGCCGGCGAACTGGGGGAGGCCTCGATCACTTCGGGTTTCTCATCCGAGCGGTCGGTCTTGGCCTGCAGGAAGGCCTCGTACTGGGGCACGACCTGCTCGACGGGCCCCAGGGCCTCGATGCGGCCGTCCCGCATCCACAGGGCGCGCGAGCAGAAGGCCGAGATGTAGTACATCGCGTGGGAACAGATCAGCAGGGTGCCTCCGCCATCGACGTATTTCCGAAGATGGACCATGCACTTCTGTTGAAAGTAGCCGTCTCCGACCGAGAGGGCTTCGTCGATGATCAGCACGTCGGGGTCGACCTGGGTCGCGATGGCGAAGCCCAGGCGCATCACCATGCCGGTCGAATAGGTCTTGATCGGCTGATCGATGAAAGCACCCAGCTCCGAGAATTCGATGATGCGGGGACTACGTTCGACAACTTCGTCTCTGCTGAGCCCAAGCATGGCGGCGTTGAGCAGGATATTCTGGCGGCCGGTGAATTCTTGATGAAATGCCGAACCCAGTTCGAGTATCGAAGCGACCGGGCGTGCGACCGACATTGATCCGGAGGACGGCGCCGTGACCCCGGCCAGGATCTTGAGCAGGGTGCTTTTGCCGGCGCCGTTCTCGCCGATGATGCCCAGGCCCTCACCGCGCTGGACCTCGAAGGAGACATCCGAGAGGGCGTTGAAGGGCGTATGAAGGGACTTGCGGAAGAGGGCTTCGACCAGGCGGTCGAGAGGTCTGTTGAAGACCCGGTAGGTCTTGGAGAGAGCCTGTGCGGAGACGACTGGTTTGCTCATTCTAACCCGCATGATTCACCGGAATTCGTTACGAGGTTCGTGAGACGCAATGCGCAGGGGGGATTTTGACCTGAGGGGCGCGGAGGCGTACTTGGCGGT
>JBDLIO010000348.1:0-4044 GCA_039714865.1 Acidobacteriota bacterium
CAACCGTATGACTTCACCCCTCCCCAACCGCTCAAGAAGATCCAATCCGAAAAGTAATTCCAGGTGCTCGAGGTCAGCCCTGATGCCCATCGCTCGAACGAACGAGAACTGGCGATCCCTGCGAAGCGTCCCCGCCAACCCACACCCGGCATCCAGCGTACCCACCGCGTGCTGGAGGAGACCCTCGACCAGTTCATCCTCCGGACGCACACCCCCAACCGACAGTGAGAGATCCACCAGGGTCTCGAACTGAAATTCCCGCCAGCTGCCGTCGAAATTGCTCATTGTCACCGTGACCAGTGTACCTGTCTCGAAAGAGGGGGAGTGATGGGCTCTCAGACTTCGACCGTCCCGACGGCCAGTTCTCCAGCAAGGACCCCATGCCACAGGAAATGGCCGACCTTTTTGATGCCGCCGGCGCCCAGGAACCCGGCATCACGGGGAAATGCCTCCGCCGACGCCGGGGGCCTGGATGCGCTAGGATAGTGATCGACGACTCGACAGTATTCCGGGAGGTGAATCTGTGACACCGGCCGATCCTTTTTCCAGCCATTGGGATGATCTCCCCTTACCCAACATCCTCTCCCTCCTCAACACCGAGAAAAAGACCGGAAAACTGACGGTTGAATCGACAGCTGCATCCCGAGACCTCCTCTTCGTCGACGGGGAACTGCGAGCTGCCCGGTCCAGTTCAGAAAACGAGAAGCTCGGCTCGTGGCTGGTTTCTCAACGGGTCATCTCCGAGGCCCGCAAGCAAGGGGCCCTGCTGATCCAGGAGGGCAGTGATGCCCCGCCGCTGGGCCATATGCTGGTAGCGAAGGGGGTCATCGATACCGAAAGCCTCGAAAACCACCTCGAACTCCTGGCCGTGACCATCCTCGAGCGGGCCACGGCCGAGGACCGGCGCCGTTGCTCCTTTGAGGACGGCTTGGCCGACGGTCAGTTGGACACCCTCCCCAATCTCTCGACGCCCCAGCTGATCTTGATCGCGGGCAGGGCCCTGCCCGGCTCCGACAGCCAACGGCAGGCTCTCGGAGATCTCGAACAGATGGTCACCCGAAACGGCCCGCTGGATGCCATCGTGCAGGAATTCAGCCTCACCGTCCCAGAATCGGTATTCCTGGGCAAGCTCCACCGGGCTCAAACTCTCTCTCGGCTCAAGGCAATATCAGGCCTCGACGACGCCGTATTTTTCAGTACAGCCTACTGCCTCAAAATCACAGGTTTACTATCGCTTTCCGCCCGCCCCCGGCGACAGGCCTCCGTCCAAGCCCAGACGACGACCACCATGTCCCAAAAAACCGGTGTTCTGGCCATCAAGAAAAACGCCAAAAACGATCGAACGGAGATTCTTCGTCTGTCAGCTAACGTCAAAAACATGAATTACTACGACTTTTTCAACATCAAACCTCAAGCCAGCTACCAGGAGATCTTCGATGCCTGGGATGTCTATCGGCAACGTTTCGACCCCGCACGATCGTCAGAAGCCCACCTCTCCGACCTCGAAAAAGAACTGCAGATCGTTTACGAGTACGCCGAAGAGGCCTATGAGAAACTCTCTTCCCCGGTTGATCGACCACGATATGACCGCATGCTTCGAACCGCGGCCGAAACCGGCACCGCCTCCAAGTCCACCTTCTTCCCCGGCAGCACAGCACCCCAAAGAGCTCGAGAAAGTCTGGTCAGTGAAAATCTCAAACAGGCCGATCGTCTGATACGCACCGGAGACAACTTCTCAGCCGTCAAGCTCCTGGAACAGGTCTGCGACCTCGACCCTCAACCGGCCCATCTGCTCAAGCTGGCCAAACTGATGCTGCTCAATCCCCGTTGGGCCAACCGGGCCCTGGAAAAACTCCGCCGGGCTGTCGAAATCGACCCGACCTTCGTCGATGGCTGGTTGGCCGTTGCCGAATACTGGAGAGGTCAGAAGAACAAGGAGCGGGAACGAAAAGCCCTCGAACAGGCCCTGGGCGCCTTTCCCGGGCACGGTGAGGCAGCGACCCTTTACCGCTCTCTGGTCGGCGGACCAGAATTGAGCCGCTTCCTCGATCGCGTTCGAAGGTCATTGTCACCACCGGAGGACCAGTAGTCAACGGCACTCCAAGATAACGAAAAGGCAAGGCAGAGTCTCAGGTCTCGAAGGGTAAAGTGTTCCCTGTTTCCCGCGATAGCGACGAAAATGGCCGCTGAGAATCCCAAGCAATTCTGGCGGGATACATTAGCCCGCATTATTCACCAGGTTTCGTCGCGAGGGTCAGGAGACACAATGCGCAGTGGGGATTTCGACCCGAGAGGCGCGGAGGCGTAGTTGACACTACGTTGAGCACCTCGAGGGGAGAAAGCACCGCTGAGCGATGTGTATCGTGGCCCGCAGTAGAATGCTGGTGAATAATGCGGGTTAGCGACGGCGAAGAGCGAACCAGCCCGACACACCGACCAAGAGCGCCAGGACCACAAATCCCGCCGGTTCCATTGTCGGGATCCACGGTACACGATGAGCACGGACCCTGACCATCATCGCCCTGTGGTCGCCAAAGATTGGGTCGGAAGTGTCGAGAACCGACCCCCATTCACCTTCCGCACGATCGTCCCGGAAAAATCCGCCCTCCGGCTCGTCGGTGGGACTCTGGTCGGCACAAAGAAAGAAAAACTGGTCGGCTGAGGGATTCCAGCGAACGCCAATATGGTAGAAGCCACCACCGAGAACCGGTGCGTCGACAGGCGCTTCGACCTCGACGAATGCAGCGTCAGGCCACTCAGGAACGGCGTCAACGAAAGCCGGAAAAGAAAAAAGCTCCGTTGGCCCCGGAAGCCACTGCGAGCCCCCGTAAACGACGACCTCAAAATCCAAGGTGGCGTCCGGACGCGTCCGGGTCCAGCAGATACAGACCGAATCCAGACGGCTTGAACTGAGCGGACCGACGGGGAAGGTCTGTACAAATTCTCCCCACACGGCGGAGGGCACCCATCCGTAGGCGGTTTCCGCCGTACCGTCGTCGAGGACCAGACCATCCTCACAGGCCGGACCGGGAATCGTGCCTGCCTGCCGTTCGACCGCAACCGTTCGAGACGTTCCAAAAGCCGGCTCCCACACGCAGACCGCCAAAACAACCACCCCAACAGCCGTCAAATTTGAATATCTCATGACACCATTCTCACATAGCGGTCGATTTCTCCGACGACCTCAGGCCGATGCAAAAACGCGTTCGAGGGACATTCCAGCGCCCTGCCCCGGGGCAAAGCTTCAGCCAACCGCCGGGCATTGGCTTCACCGTGCAGATGATCGCTGGATGCGAAGGCCACCCCAACCGGATCGATGATGTTCTCGAAGCCTTCGATCACCCGAAACCCCTCCAATGCCAAAGCCGACAGTTTCAGACGTTTGAAATCCGCACCTTCCGCCGTTCGGCGATACCTCTCGTACTGTTCCGGTTCGGCTTGCACATCGAGCCGAAAATGGCGCAGGTACCACAAGACAATCGGCACCAGCGGACCGTATGCCGCCGGCGGCAGGCGCATCAGGAATCTCGACCACAGCGGAAAGGCAAACTCCGCGTTCGGCCCAATCAGAAAAGCCGCCCGACAACGAGCGCCCTGTTTGAGCGCCTCGAGAATCGCGTTGGCGCCGAGGGAACTGCCGACCAAGACGGTGTCTTCGAGATTCAAACCGACACCTTCTGCGACAGTCTTGATGTCCCGACCGAGGCATTCGACCCTGAAGCCGGCCTTGCGCATCGCCTCGGAACGGATTCCGGCCGAGGCCTTTTCTCGACTCTCGAGATAGATGACCCGTCGGGTCTCCGCCATCCTGGCGAGCACCGGCGCCCAGCTGTCGACAATCGTTATCCACCCGGCAACCAACAGCAACGGCGCCTCGCTCCGGTCCGGGCCGGACCAGCCGAACGCCCCGAGACCAACGCCGTCCTCCACCTCGACCCGATGTTCCCGAAAACTCCCCCCGGCACCGTCAAGGGGGTCCCGTGGCGTGACCGGCTCAGTGAGGCGATTATTCATCACAATTACGTCATTCTACACGCGGCCCCT
>JBDLIO010000349.1:0-4044 GCA_039714865.1 Acidobacteriota bacterium
CTTTGAGGCCGGGCGGGTTCCGGCAGGCGAGGTGGCAGGGGCGCGGAACCGCAAGGAACTCATGGCAATGCTGAAAGAGGGGCGGATCAAGGCGGCGCTGGTCATCGGTGAGGACCCGATGGCCACCGATCGCACGGCGTCGTATTTTGGCGCCATCGAGTTCCTCGCTGCCCTCGATTGGGCCCAGACCGAAACAACCCAGTTTGCGGATGTCGCCATCCCGGGCAGCACTTTCCTCGAAAGCGAAGGCACCCGGTGCAATTTCCAGGGTGAAGTGATCACCTTCAATCCGACGGTGGAGACGCCCAGCGGCGTCAAGGGTTGGGAAGTTCTGGTCGGTATTGCCGCGGAACTGGGACTCTCCGTCGGACCGGATTTCGACGGCATCTCTGCCGAACTTGATCACACTGTGCGAGCCAATGTGAAGCAGGCTCTTGACCTGTTGTGGAACACGGGCCAGGAGCGTTCGTGGGATGGAAGCGGAAGTCTGGTGGTCGCCGACGTTCAGGCTCAGGCAGCGCCGGTGTTGCCGGCCTATTCGATGACCGCCCGATACCGGAGTGAAAAACTCAAGGTCGGTCTTCAACACTTCCGGGTCGGCGCCAGGGTATGACGCCTCAGCTATCGGTTGGGAGTTTGATCGAGCTGCTTGACGGGAGCTTTGATCTGCTCCTGATTCTGGACGAGAAAGAGAGGGTCCGGCACCTCAGTTCGGGTATGGCGAACGAATGCGGCTGTACTCAGCCGGAGAGGGACGGTTGCACTGAACTCAGTGATCTGTTCAACGCCGAGGCTCTGACCGCCTTCAGAGAGGCGATGCCCAAGGCGGCTTCCGGGGAGCGGGGCGTCGTCGTTTATTGGAAGCCTGATTCCACCAGGCCGCTGGTCGTGTTCAAAAGCGATTTTGCCGAGACCGAAGACGGACCGCTGTATTTCTTCAGGTCCAACCGCTCGACGGATATCGCCGACTTCAGGCTGAAGGATGATAGGGAAAAGATGCTGCGGGCCAAGGAACTGGCCTGCCTCTACTCGGTGGCCGAGTGGGTTCAGGAATCGAAAGGGATCGACGAGTTCTTCACGGATTTTCCCAAGTACATGGCGACAGGGATGCAATATCCTGACCAGGTGAGAATCTGGTCGGTGTACCAGGGACAAGAATATGGTGAAAAGCCGGAGGGCGGAAACATCCTCACGAGCGCCTTGAGTGTCAGGGGAGAGACCCTGGGAGAGATTGTCATCGGCTACGACGATCCGGACATCGAACCACTGCATGAAGAACAGAAACTCCTGGACGAAATCGCGCGATTTCTGTGCCTGGCCCTTGACCGGAAGAGTCTGGCAAAAACGGTTGAGGTAACCTCCGAGGAGTTGGAAGAAGTGGCGAAAAAGGTCTCGACCTTGGAATTCCAGATCGAGGCTCGAACCCGGGAATTGGACAAGGAGCACAAGACGCTGGCCAAGGTCAATTCCTACCTCGATCAGGCGCATCGGGGATTCGACGAGTCCAAGAGAACCCTGAAGACGATGTTCCAGGCCATTCCGGACACCGTCGCCCTGATCGACAAGGACCTCGAAGTCGTGATGACCAATCAGAGCGAGAAGATGGCGGGGCAGGCCTGTCACAAGGCCCTCTTTGATCTGGATACGCCCTGTCTGGATTGCCGGTTGATCAAGATCTCCGAAACACGGGCCCCGGTGACCGTCGAGGCGAAGCACGGGGACAGGTTTTTCGAGGTCCATGCCCTTCCGGTCTTCAACGAAGACCACGAGGTCGACGGCATCATCGAATTCTTCCGGGACATCACCTACAGGAAGGTCTACGAGCAGCAGTTGCAGCAGGCGGACAAGTTGGCTTCCCTGGGTCAGTTGGTCAGCGGAATCGGCCACGAAATCAACAACCCCAATCAGTTCATCAGGGGTAACATCAAGATCATCAAGCAGGCGCTCGATGACATCCTTCCGATCGTCGATGAATACCAAAAAGACCATCCGGACCTCAAGATCGCCCGACTGAAGTACGACTTCTTTCGTCAGCACGTACAGACCCTGGTCGACGACATGGCCAACGGTTCCGAAAGAATCAAGAGGATCGTTCAAAGTCTGAAATCCTTCGCCCGCAAGGATGAGGGCTTGCTGGCCGACACCGTCGACATCAACAACGTCATCGACGAAAGCGCGCGCCTGGTCCACAATCAGGTTCACAAGTCTGCCGACATCCAGCTGAATCTCGCGCCGGATCTTCCGACCTTCGAGGGCAATGCCCAGAAGCTGGAGCAGGTGATCATCAATTTGATCATCAACGCCAGTCAGGCCATGCCGGCCGATCAAAGGGGGCTGATCAGGGTCTCGTCGGAGATGGACGGGGGGCACATTGTCGCCCGTGTTGCGGACAACGGTTCAGGGATGAGCCCCTCTACGGCGAAGAACATCTTCGACCCGTTCTTTACGACCAAGAGGGCCCGGGGTGGGACGGGGCTGGGGCTGTCAATCGCTCATCGCATCATCGAAGAGCATCAGGGCATGATCTCGGTCGACAGTGAGATCGGTGTGGGCACGACGTTTACGATAAGGCTGCCGACCGAAGCTGGGAGTGAAGGGGCCGGACGAGAAGACAGTTGAACCGCCAAGACGCGAAGATCGCGAAGGAGCAGCCACAAAGAGGCACAAAGAAGCACAAAAAGGGGAGCCATGTGGCATGCTGGACCTGTGTTCTGGAGCGCGGGGCTCCTGCCCCGCATCGTGCCGCCCGGCCGTTGCAGGCAGCCAAGCTATAAGCTGTTAGCTATGGGTAAGTAGCTCATGGCTCATCGCTTAAGATGTTGGAGAAGACCATGACCATGAGGAACATTCTGATCATCGACGACGATGTGGCGGTCACCAACTACCTGATGGTTTTTCTCATGCAGAGCGAGACCTTCGAGCCGACGGTTCTCAACGAGAGCCTGGAGGTGCCGCCTCTTCTTGAGCAGGAGACCTTCGACATCATTCTGCTCGACATGGATATGCCCAATCTCAGCGGAATCGACCTGCTCAAGATCATCCGTGACAAGGGCATCGAAACGTCGGTGATCGTGCTCAGCGGCGTCAACGACGCCGATCTGGCAGTCAAGGCGCTCAAACTCGGCGCCTTTGACTATCTGACCAAACCGGTGGATGACGAGTATCTGCTTGAGGTGATCGAGAAGGCCCTCAGGAATCGGAATCTGAAGGAACACATCAGCGCGCTGCCCGAACAGCTCAGCAGGGACGACCTGGCCTACGAGGAGGCCTTTTCAAGACTTCCGACCCAGAACCCTGAGATGATTCACCTCTTGCATCGGGTCGAGAAGATCGCCATGGGCACGCAGGGGGTGTTTGTCATGGGCGGCCGGGGGACCGGCAAGGGCAAGGTTGCGGAGGCGATTCACAATACCGGCCCCCGGAAAGAGGGTCCGTTCGTCGCCGTCAACGCTGCAGCCCACGATCCGGATCAAATCGCCGGCAAATTCTTCGGTCAAGCGGCCGACTGGACGGGGGAACACGAAGAAGCTCCCGGCCTGGTTGACAGTGCCGAGGGCGGTACGCTGTACATCTCCAATATCGAGTGTCTTTCCATGGCCGTGCAGCACCGTCTCGATCGCCTGATTCGGACCGGGGAGTTCTACAGGGAGGGGACCACCCAGATCCGATCGGCGGACGTTCGGATCATTGGTGGTTCAACCAAGGACCTGCGGTCGGATGCCTACCGCGACAGCTTTTCCCAGGATCTGCTGTACCACCTCTGGGTCAACCTGATTCTATTGCCGCTCCTCAGTGACCGGGCGGACGATATTCCGTTGCTTGCCGAGCACTACCTGAAGAGGGATATCGCCCGGACCGGCATCGCAATCGACGGGATTGCCCCGGAACTGGGCGCCTTCTTGCAGACCTACGCCTTCCCGGGCAATCTGGAAGAACTGCGTGATGTCATCGCCACGTGTGTTCGGAAGTACCTGACCTCAGGGAAGGTGCCGGAGAATGGCCTTCT
Source organism: Acidobacteriota bacterium (assembly GCA_039714865.1). Lineage (GTDB taxonomy): Bacteria > Acidobacteriota > Thermoanaerobaculia > Thermoanaerobaculales > Sulfomarinibacteraceae > DAOWGJ01. Next base: position 4,007 of record JBDLIO010000349.1, read on the forward strand.
CGGTGTGGATTCACTCTCGAACTATCTGCGGGACAAGA
>JBDLIO010000350.1:0-4019 GCA_039714865.1 Acidobacteriota bacterium
ACCAGATATTGGGGACGGTATTGCGCCAGCAACGAGATCCGCACGTCGGGCGAAAGGGTGTCGGCAATCCACCGAAGCGAGTCGGCAACATTCGCCAGGTCGTTGGGCAGGACCAGAATTCGCACCAACAGGCCACGTTCCAGCGCACCGTCGCTATCGAGATGCCAGTCTGCGCCGACCTGCCGGAACATCTCCTCGAGTGCCGCCCGCGCCCGAGTCGGGTATTCCGGAACACCGGAATATCGGGCCGCCACCTCCGCGTCGGCGTACTTCAGATCCGGCATGTAGATATCGACCACTCCATGCAACAGACGCAGCACCTCGACCGAGTCGTAACCGTTCGAGTTGTAGACCACCGGAAGGCGGAAGCCCCGCCGGGCAGCGCGTTCCAACCCCCTGACCAGCTGCGGCACCTGGTGCGACGGCGAGACCCAGTTGAGGTTGTGGCAGCCGCGGTACTGAAGATCAAGGAATATCTCGGCCAGATCGTCGTCGGAGATCCCCTGGTCGAGGAAACTCTTGGGCCGCTGCGAGATCTGGTGGTTCTGGCAGAAGACACAGCGGAGGTTGCAGTTGGCGAGAAATACCGTTCCCGAACCGCGGTGACCGGAGATCACCGATTCTTCACCAAAGTGAGGCGTCCACGACGCCACAACCGCCTCCAGGCCCGTGGCACACTCTCCCATTTCCGAGGATCGATCAACATTGCACTGATGCGGACACACGGTGCACCCCGAGAGCATGGCGTCAAGCGCTGTGGCCCTTCGTTTCAACTCACCACTTGCAGCGAGGTCCAGATAGCACGCTTCTCCCATGCCCACCATGATGCCACCAATCTCAGAAAGCTCTCTCTTTTCATGCTAGAGTAGTTGTCAGCAACAACCCCGTAAAAATGATTTGAAAAGCCGGGCTGTTTTTGAGAATAGGAATGATAACGATTGCCAGGAACGTAAACCCATAAAGGAGGATGACATGAAGGCAAAAACTCAACTGGTTCTTTTCGTAACGGTATTGATGGTACTGCCGGCCATGGCGGATGCCGGCGACTGGATAATCCGTGGTCGGCTAATCTCGGTCTCACCAAACGACAGCAGTTCGACCATTGGAGATACCGGCACGGCGGTGGCCGTTGACGATGACATCGTCCCAGAGCTGGACATTACCTACATGTTCAACCAAAACTGGGGCCTCGAGGTCATCGCAGCTACCTCGACCCATTCCCTGGCGGGTCAGGGTGGAGCACTTGGCGGCGCCGACATCGGCGAGGTAGCGGCGTTGCCACCGACCTTCTCCCTGCAGTATCACACCGGCTATCCGGAGGCCTTCGACCTCTACTTCGGAATCGGCCTCAACTACACCCTGTTTTATGACTACGACCTTTCCGACGACCTTGCCGGCCTCGGAGTATCCGATCTGGACTTCGACGATTCCATCGGCATCTCCGGACAGGTAGGCCTGGACATCTCCATCAGCGACCACTGGGTGATCAACCTGGATGCCAAGTACATCACCATTTCGACTGACGTCGACATTGAACTCGAGGGTGGCGGAATCCTGGATACCGTGTCGGTCGACATCGACCCTTGGGTTTGGGGCGTCGGCCTCGGTTACCGGTTCTGATCCGCAGTCTGGAGTCACTCTGAGAGCGTGGCGGCATCGAGCCGCCACGCCATTTTTGGATCCGACGGTCACACATTCCCGGTATGATAACTCCCGATGCTCAAAGTCGACACTCGCTCAGACCCAACCCGCTTCGCAGAGGCAGAAGCTTTGTACCTCGAGGTCCGAAAGGCTGAGGGCCGCGTACTGTCGCCTGAGGCTCTGAGAAAACTCCCCCGGGTGGCGGCCGACGATCCTCACGCCCGGGAATGGCGCTGTCGAGCTGCGACTGCCGATCGGCTGATCCGCCACCTCCGGCGCCGAAAGCCTCACCCCCACATCCTCGACCTCGGCTGCGGCCCCGGTTGGATGACCGCTCTTCTGGCCGGAGAACTTGAGGCAACGGCAGTCGGCATCGACTGTAATCGCTCGGAACTGGAACGAGGCGCCGAAGCTTTCGGAACGGTCGGGGGATTGCAGCTGGTCTATGGCGACATTTTTGAGCCGGTTGTTGAAGAAAACTCATTCGATGCAGTGATCGTCGCCAGTGTGCTGCAGTACTTCCCCGACCCGCAGATGCTTCTCAAACGATTGCTGGACCTGGTCAAACCAAACGGCGAGGTCCTGATTGCCGACACTCCTTTCTATCGGCGTGAGGCAATTCCTGCCGCAGCCGAAAGAACCCGCGCCTACTACAGCGAACTCGGCTTTCCTCAAATGGCCGAGCACTACCACCACCATTCCCTTGAAGATATCGCCAGATTCAGCCCGGAAAACCTTTACGATCCCAACGCCAGCCTGATACGAATTGCCCGAAAAGTACTCCGTCGCCCGCTCTCGCCTTTCCCCATTCTCCGCTTGTGCAAGTCCGAAGGCTCATGATGTCTCTTCTGCGACGGGCACTGACCGTGATCTTGGAACGGAAGCGATTCACCTTCGACGGCGGTTCGTACACGGTGTCGGCGGGCGTGCTCAATCCAACCCTGTTCCGTGCCTCGTTGCTCTTCGCACGAGAAGCCTTGCAGACTGCGGGATCGAACCCGATCGACATCCTGGAACTGGGCAGCGGATCCGGCCTCACCTCGGTTGCTCTGGCACTCAGGAATCATCGCGTGACCGCCGTCGACCGATGCCTCGAAGCCTCCCTCAACACGGCAGCCAATGCAAAAAACAACGATGTCGTCGTTCGAACCGTGTGTTCGGATTGGGACGCCACACTGGCGCAGGATCTGACCTTCGACCTGGTGGTAACGAATCCACCCTTCCTGCCCTCCCCGACGCCGATTTTCAACGATGCCTTGTGGGGCGGCCCCGATCTCCACGTCGTCGAGGCCGCTTTGAAGGCTGCAGCTCGCCGCCTGAAACCCGATGGCCGGGTATTGCTCTTGACGTCGGTTCGTAGCGGACGGACTGAGGTACTTCGGACCGTCAGAGCTTCGGCGCTGGTCCCCATGACCAGCCGCGTCGTGCGGCACTGGGGCGAAAAACTCCACCTCGACTTGCTGGTTCAGCTACCCTGTGCACCCCAGCCATGAAGACGTCCGTCATTATTCCGATTTTCCGAGGGGACCGCTTTCTGCCGAATCTTCTTCAGGCGATCGACGAGCAGGATCTCCAGGACATAGAGGTCCTGGTCTTCGAAACCGCTCCAGGGGGTTTCTGCCGGAAGGTAGCTGAAGACCATGGCGCTCGGTGGGCTGCGGTCGACGCTGATCAGTTCGACCATGCCGGAACTCGAACGATGGCCGCCCGAGAGGCTCAGGGCGAGGTGCTGATCTTCCTCTCCCAGGATGTCCTGCCCTCAGCTCCAGACACCTTCAGGATCCTGGTCGAGCGCCTGCTGCAACATCAAGATCAGGGCGCAGCCTACGGACGCCAGGTCGCCCCGAAGGGGTCACCGGTCTGGAGTGCGATCAAGCGCGGCTTTATCTATCGTGACCAGTCCCGCGTGCGCAGGTCGTCTGACTGCGATCGCTTGGGATTCCACACCGCTTTTCTCTCGAATGCCTTTGCCGCCTACCGGCGCGAGGCACTGGAGGCAATCGACTATTTCGGCAATCGAGCCCTGATGTGCGAGGACGTCGCCGCCGGCGCCAGCCTGCTACAGGCCGGATGGTCAATCGCGTACGTCGCCGAGGCCTTTGTGTGCCACGACCACCCTACCGCTCTCGGCATCGAAGCCCGACGCTATTTCGACATCGGCGCCAGCCACCGGCACCAGAGCTGGATCCGAGAGCGCTGGGGCCCGCCCCGACCCGAGGGCACCCGATTTTTCGGCTTCGGCGTCCGCCACTTGTTGGAACAGCGCCGGCCGCAGAAGCTACCCATCTTCGCTTTTCGGTGCCTGGTCAAGCTGATTGCCTACCGGCTGGGAAGAGCCCACCATCTGCTGCCCCGCGGGTTGAATTCCCGCCTCAGCG
>JBDLIO010000351.1:0-3997 GCA_039714865.1 Acidobacteriota bacterium
CCAGGTAGTGGCCGAGGTTCGTTCGAAAAGCCGGAAGGAAATCCTGGAAACTCTCCATCGCCCTGAGGTTGATCAACTGCCCTGCAAGCGATCCCAAGGATGGTAGCGTCGACACCACCAGGTACAGACCGAGGATTGCAAATGCCAAGGCCGGCAGTTGTTCCGAGGACTCCTCGGAGGGGCCTTCATGAAACTCGTATGAAATCCACGCCGCCAAGCGGGACCGCTTCACGATCAAAAGGACACCGAAGGTGACCAACAGGATGAAGGGAAACACATGCGCAAGACCAACTGCCCATGCCTTCCCTTCGAACTCTTCGAGAAAGAATGGAAATGCCAGCAGCCCCTGGAGCATCGAAACGCCGTACAACAAGGCGATGATTCCAAGTACCACGAATGCCAACGCCGCCAGGTTTTTGATGCTCACCTTTACTCCGATCGAGGGGCTGTTCATCTTGGAATACACCACTCCAATTCACCGACACTACCCCGAACACACAGTCCTGTCCATGCTGCGAAAGGGCTCAGATTCAGGGACAATGTCTGATTTGCCACTGCGATCTATCGCTGGCGCTGTCGCTGTCCACAGTCCCGGTCCCAACAGTCCAACACCGGCCTTCGGGGCCGCTCAGGCGCGTCCCCGCTCGGTCCTTTTCCTCAAGGGGCAGCGGTGTTGGAGTCGGGAGGTCAACGCCCCTTGAGGGAAAGGACCTCGGCGGCCTACGGCGTTGCCCGAGATTCGGTCGCCTACGCGCTCGCCGAGGGTTGCCGGTCAGGCATTCTTCGCAACATCACCGCAACCGCAAGGTCTGCCCGATGAAGAAGGCCTGACCCCGCACGCCCCGTCCGAGAGGGCACTCATCCGCATTCGGGTCATCGATAGCCTGGGGAATTCCAACGGCGACATCAAGATGCTGGGCGCATCACGGTGCATCCTCTCCCTCTTGGCAGCTTTTTGTCCCTCTTTGCGTTCTTTGCGAGAGGTCTTTCTTTGTGCCTTTTTGTGCCTCTTTGTGGCTGAACAACGCTGGGAAGCTGGGACGCTTGGAGGCTGGAATGCAGGAGAGGGCCTCGAAGTATGCCATTCAGCATTTAATTCTTGCTTCTTCGTGCCGTCCATCGCGCAGATACCCGTTCGGAGACCTGCGCTCCCGACTTGCTTCCCAGCGTCCTGGCCTCCCAGCCTCCAAGCCTTCTGCCCTTTGCGTTGATTTCTTCTTCTACGACACCAGCGCGACCAGCAGATCCTTCAATTCCCGGGCGCCGAGTTGACCTCCGCCGTCGGGCAGGGTGATCTCGCCGGTCGGGGTGATGCGGGCGCCGGGCACGGTCCCCAGGACCTGGGCCAGGGCCGCCGGGGGCGCCGCCTCGCCGTCCAAACGCAGACGCCAGACGCCGGAGCGGCGCATGACCGAAATGATCCTGGCGTTTCGCGCAGCAATTCGCAGTTGCTGCCCGACGGCGAGGTTGTCCAACTGCGGGGGCGCCGCGCCGTATCGATCGACAATCTCGTCGAGCAGATCGACCAGTGCCTCGTCGTCGTCGCACGCTGCCAGTCGCTTGTAGAAGCTCAAGCGCAGAGCCGGCTCGGGGATGAAGTTCCCCGGCAGTTGCACATCCAGGCCCAGCTTGAGTTCAACCTCACGGCGCACGGGGCTCTCCCGGCCCTCGAGTTCGGCGATGGACTCTTCGAGGAGCCGGCAGTAGGTCTCGAAGCCGACAGCTTCCATGAAACCGTGCTGCTCGGCGCCCAGCATGTTGCCGGCGCCCCGGATTTCCAGATCACGCGCGGCGATGCGAAACCCGGCCCCCAGTTCACAGAACTCCTGAACGGCCGCCAATCGCGCCCTGGCCGTATCGGACAGGGCCTGGCCCGGAGGCACCAGGAACGAGGCATAAGCCATGCGGTCGGACCGGCCGACCCTGCCGCGCAGCTGATAGAGCTGAGCCAGGCCGAATCGGTCGGCCCGATTGACCAGCAGGGTGTTGGCGTTGGGGATGTCCAAACCATTTTCGATGATGGCCGTTGCCAACAACACATCGGCTTCACGCTCGTAGAAGGCATGCATGGCTTTTTCCAGCTCGCGCTCACCCATCTGGCCGTGCGCGACGACAACCCGAGCCTCCGGCACGGCCTCCCGAAGCCACTGGGCGATCGCCCCGATCGATTTGACCCGATTGTGCACAAAGTAGACCTGGCCTTCCCGCTCCAACTCGTGCAGGATCGCTTCCCGGACGATGTCTTCGGAGAACTCCAGGACCACTGTCTCGACCGCCTGCCGATCCCGGGGCGCCGTCTCGATCAGGGAAATGTCCCTCAATCCGGAGAACGCCATGTTCAGGGTCCTGGGAATGGGCGTCGCCGACATCGACAACACGTCAACCTCGGTCCGCATCTTCTTCAGCCGTTCTTTCTGCCCAACTCCAAAGCGCTGCTCTTCGTCCAGAATTACAAGCCCCAGATCCCGGAAGCCGATGCCTGCTCCCAGCAATCGGTGTGTTCCGACGACGATGTCGACCCTACCGTCCTTGAGTTCCTGGATGATCTCCTTCGAACGCGCCGGAGCAACGAAACGACTGAGCATCTCGACCTCGACCGGGAAGCCGGTCATGCGTTCCCTGAATGTCTCCATGTGCTGCTCGACCAGGATGGTGGTCGGCGCCAAAACCGCCACCTGCTTGCCGTCCAGGACTGCCTTGAAGGCGGCCCGAATGGCGACCTCGGTCTTGCCGAACCCGACATCACCGCACAGAAGCCGGTCCATCGGCCGGGAACTCTCCAAATCACCCTTGATGTCCACGACGGCCTGCGCCTGGTCTGTGGTCAGATCCCACGCAAAGGCCTCTTCGAACTCCTTCTGCCACGGCGAGTCTGGAGAGAACGCAAAGCCCGTGGCCGCCCTCCGCACGGCTGCCAGGCGCAGCAGCTCCGCCGCCATTTCGCGCACGGCTTTCTTGACTCTGGCCTTCCTTCTGGCCCACGTGGCGCCACCCAGGCGGTCCAGCCTCGGGTGGCTCTCAACCTCTCCGGAGGCATACCTCTGAATCAGATCGGCCCGCTCGACGGGCACCATCAAGCTGTCGCCGCTCTGGTACTCCAACGACAACATCTCGGCATGACGCCCTTCGACCGCAATACGGCGAAACCCTGTGAATCGGCCGATTCCGTGGTCCATGTGCACGACCAGATCGCCGGGCTTGAGATCCCGAAGGTCCGATGCAAATGCCGAGACGCCCTTGCGACGAGCACGCGGACGGGGCACGGCCGTCAGGGCACGTCGCCCGTAAACCGCGAGGCCGCCGTCCCATACGAAGCCCTCTCGGACGCCACACAGGCAGATCGAGATTTCGTTCGGCCCGGGGATGCCATCGACCGGAACGACCTCCCCACCTTCCAACAGATGGGCGAAGCGGCGCTCTTCCCCCTCAGTCGCAACGGCCAGGATCTGTACAAAGTCCTCGGCACGCCGTTGTCGAATGCTCGGGACGAGGTCCGGGATGCGACGGACAAAACTCTCCATGGGATGGGTCTGCAAGCGCCACCACCGCGTCGTCCCGTCCCCGACTTCCAACCGCTCGATTCGCAGATCCGGCGCCTCGATCCGACCCCTCAACACCTCGGTGTCGAAGAGCAGAAGCGACGGGTCCGGCAGGTGCACGCCACGCTCCTCCTGCGTCTTCCATTCCCGGCCCTGCACCTTGAACCATCGTTCCAGCTCACCGAGGACCTCGTCGCGATCGCAGACGATGACCGAAGTGCCGAGATCCAACCAGCTCAAGGGGTCGGGCTCGAGCAGATGGCAGGCGCCCCACCAGAGACGCCGCTCGACGCCGGATCGTATCTGAGACGCCAGCGCCGAGAAATCAGCCTCCAACAAAGCCGCCAAACGGTCATTACCGTCATCCGAAAAAGGAAAAACATCGAGCGGCAAGATCTCCAACGCCTCGACCTCGCCTTCGACGCCCCTCTGGTCCGTCGGGTCGAAACGCCGAATTC
>JBDLIO010000352.1:0-3988 GCA_039714865.1 Acidobacteriota bacterium
GCAAAGGGATGTCATCACCATGCGAGGAATCGGGACCAGCTTGTTCAACAATTTTCTCCAGCCGACCGTTTCCACCTACGCCAACGAGATTCCGTTGGCCGGCTACTTTTTCCCGACGGGAAACCTGGACATCATGCCCTTTGACCTGGAGCGGGTGGAATTCCTCAAGGGGCCCCAGGGCACACTCTACGGGTCGGCGTCTCTTGGAGGGGTTGTCCGATACCTGTTCAATCGCCCGAATCTTGATCGTAACGAGGGTGCGCTCAGCTTATCGATTTCGGATACGGCCTCCGGTGGCACGGGCTTCGTGGCCCAGGGCATGTTCAACGTGGTGCTTGCCGAGGACAAATTTGCCCTGCGCGGCGTCGTAGCCCACGAGGATGCTGCCGGCTGGATTGACCACGAAACCCTGGGTAAGGACCACAACACCTACGATCAGACCAGTGGGCGGTTGATGGCCAGTTGGACACCATCCGACAAGGTCCGGGTCGATGCTACCTACATATTCCAGGACTCGAACCTTGACGCCTGGGACAACAGCGTGTCGAGTCCGGACTTCGACAACCCCTTTGCCAGTCAAGACCACCATCTCACTCAGGACGTCAAGTACCGCTACAAGGTGGCCAACGGCTCTGTGTTCTGGGACCTCGGTTTTGCGGAGTTCATGTCGTCCACTTCATACCTGGAGAAAGGCATGGGGTGGAATTTGGAAGATGGGACGGCACTCGCCAACGCAATGATCGGTTGGGAAGAGGAATTCCTGCTTGCCATCGGAGTGCTGGCGGAGCCTGGTGATCTGACTGATTATCTCGATCGCACATACGTCTCCACTCCGGATGCTTCCGAGACCTCATGGTTCCAGGAGTTCCGGCTGGTTTCCAACGACACAGGCCGCTTTGATTGGATCGCAGGACTGTACTACGCCGATGCCGAGATGAGCTGGCTTGAGACCCAGCCCTGGCCGGGACTCGAGGACCGGGTCAACGAGGTTTCCCCGGGCATGGGTACCGCCCTTTACGGCGATGATTCCTGGCTGTTCTGGGAGCCGACATCCAACGCCACCGAGCTGGCTGTGTACGGTGAACTCGGTATCGATCTGTCGAGTCGGTGGAAGCTGAACGTCGGTGGCCGTTATACCGACCTCGAAAAGACGGATGACTCTGATGTCAGAGTGTACGATAGCTATTATTCGCTCGATGAACCACCGGTCGACTTGAAGGTTTTCTCCCCCAAGGTGTCCCTGGCCTACAATGGCGATGCTTCGATGTGGTATGCGCTCGTGTCACGTGGTTACCGAGCTGGTGGTGTCAACAGCACCTACGTTGTCAATAATCCGGATGCCACCGAGTTCAGGACCTATGACACCGATAATCTGTGGAACTACGAGACTGGCATCAGAAAGGCTTGGGCCGGGGGTAAGGTCACGACGGACGTTACGCTGTTCTATCTTGACTGGACCGACATTCAGCTGGATGCGGCGTTCCTGGATGAACGTGTGGGCTATGTCAACGCCGTCTTCAACGCGGCTGAGGCGTTCAGCATGGGTGTGGAGGCGGTGCTTTCCGCGCAGTTGACGGACAGCCTGTCGTTCAATACGGCCATCATGTGGAACCAGGCCGAACTCGCCGCGGATACGCCTCCACTGTGGGACAGTACGATATACGACTTCGTGGTCGTTCCCGAGGGCACGGCGCTGCCGACGACTCCGGAGTGGAGTGCGGCCTCCACCCTCCAGTATTGCTGGATGAACGGGTCAATGGGATACCCGTGGGTGTCGTTGCAGCACTTCTACAAGGATTCTTACCTCACCGACCTCGTGACCCAGCACTCGGCGTCGAGCCAAAGTCTGTTTAACCTGCAATTGGGTGCATCTGTTACCAAGCAACTGCAGCTCACCCTTGCCGTCAGGAATCTGCTCGACGAGCGCAAAGCGACGGATTATACGCCGGGGTACTATGGCCTGGTTCCCGAAAGCTGGTGGCTCACACGGCCGAGGACCATGAGCCTGACCGCCCAGTGGAACTTCTGATCACCTCTTCTCTGTCCCACCGTGCAGGGGGCCCGGTTCCGGGTCCCCTGCGGTTTTTCGTCTGCCTGTAGTGAGGAGATCCGTTGATGATCGTAAGACCTATGCTGCGCGTGGCCCGTTTTCCCCGTGGCGTGTCAGCTCTGCTGATTGGTATTTGCATCGTGAGTGCCTCATTCGCCGGCGAAGCAGCCGAGCCGCCCCCGGTTACCTTTGCCGATACGCCGGAAAACCGGCAGTTGGTTGAACAGGCAGTCGAAAATTTTCGCAGAATCGATACCCGGCATTCCCGTTTCGCCGAGATCAACGGCATCCGGATGCACTACCTGGAGTGGGGCGACGATAACGGCATCCCGCTGATCTGGTCGCACGGGTTCTCGAGCACCGCCTACGAGTTGGTTCAGGTGGCGCCGGCCTTGGCCGAGGCGGGGTATCACGTCTTCTCGATCACCTACCGTGGTCACGGCCAGACCCAGGTCGAAGACTATGATTTCTCCCTCTACACCATCGCCGACGACATCGCCGCGTTGATGGACCACCTCGAGCTGCCATGCGCGGTGATCGGTGGTCTGTCCCTCGGCGGCGGTGTTGCGACGGTCTTTTACGCCGGCTACCCGGAGCGAGTGATCGCGATTGTCCTCGAAGACGGGGGCTCAGTCTGGCCGCAAATCTACGCGGAACGATTTGCGGAGAAGATGAGAGAGATGCCCGCGGAGGCCTCGGAGCCGGCGCCGCCGATGCCGACTCGTTATGAAAGTGCTTTCGATGGGGCTGCGACCGTGATCCCGATGTACATGTACGGCGCCCCCCGCACGCTGGATGTCGATATGGCGACCATGTTCTACTCGTTCCTGCGCCAGACCGCGGAGGGAGAGTGGGTCTATCATATCGACGCCGAAAAGCTCATAGGATCACCAGAACTATTGATGGATCCTGCCGCCGGTCGCCTGTTGCCGCTTCTCGAGCGATCCTGGCGCAGCTTGCTGCCGGAGGTGATTTACCGGAATCTCGACCTGCCGGTTCTGCTGATCGATCCAACCGGTGATGACGGTCTCGACGACACGGACGTTGAGGAGAACGAGAAACTGGCCGATCAGCACCCGGAGTGGATCCACCACGTGCTCTACCCGGAGACGCCACACATCGCCCACCCCAATCGACCCGAGTGGTTTGTGCGCGACATGAAGAAGCTCTTGGGGTGGATCGAAGCCGCAGGATCTGACGGGTGCCTTGACCCGTCCGCCGCGGCGCGAATTCAAATTGATCCCATTTCCGATGGCGCAGGCCCCGTCATCGACAAACTGTGCGAAAAGGAGTGAAGATGTCCGTTAAGCTCAGCGTTCACCACGAAGAGTGGGATTACACCGTGCCCTTTCGAATCACGTACGCCGTTTGGACCTCGGTTCCGGCAATCATCGTCGAGCTTCAGGACGGAGATCTCATCGGTCGTGGAGAGGCCATGGGTATCGACTATCTCGACGAGACGCCGGCGTCGATGATCGCCCAGGTGGAGGAAGTGGCGGAGCAGATCGAGGCAGGCGCGAGCCGCATCGATCTTCTCGGGCTGCTTCCCTATGGCGGCGCCCGCAACGCGGTCGACTGCGCCCTCTGGGATTTGGAAGCCAAGCGGGCCGGCAGGCGGGTGTGGGAACTTGCCGACATCCCGCTCAAGGAGGTCAACACCGTCTACACCGTCGGTATCGAGGATGAACCCGAGGCAATGGCTGCCAGGGCTGCGGCTGCGGCGGAGCAGCCCTTACTCAAGATCAAACTCAACGCCGACCGACCGGTGGAACGGATGGAGGCCATCCGGGCGGCGCGTCCCGACGCCACCCTGGTGGTCGACGCCAACCAGGGCTGGGACCTCACTCAGCTCAAGGAGGTCGCGCCACGGCTGATGGCGCTGGGTGTCACCATGATCGAGCAGCCCCTGCCTCGTGGGGGGGACGAGGAGTTGGAGGG
>JBDLIO010000353.1:0-3987 GCA_039714865.1 Acidobacteriota bacterium
CCACCGGAACTCTTTCGACGATCTCCAGGCCATAGCCCTCGAGTCCGACGATCTTTCTCATGTTGTTGGTCATCAGGCGGATCTTGCCTAGGCCGAGGTCGGCAAGGATCTGCGCACCGATGCCGTAATTTCTCAGGTCCGACTTGAAGCCCAGGCGCTCGTTGGCCTCAACGGTGTCGCACCCGTGGTCCTGAAGCGAGTAGGCCTTGAATTTGTTGACAAGACCGATGCCCCGGCCTTCCTGGCGCATATAGAGGATGACGCCGCGGCCTTCTTTCTCGATGTGGGCCATTGAGGCCTGCAGTTGCTGGCCGCAATCACAGCGCCTCGACCCGAAGACGTCTCCGGTGAGGCACTCCGAGTGCACCCTGACCAGGGTCGGTTCATCGCCGTCGAGATCGCCCTTGACCAGGGCGACATGGTTGAGGTCGTCGATGTCGTTTTCGTAAACGATGGCCTTGAAATTGCCGCCGAAGTCCGTCGGCAACTCGGTCTCGGCTGCCCGCTTGACCAGTCGTTCCTTGACCAATCGATAGGCCACGAGGTCGGCAATCGAAACGATCGTCATATCGTGTTCCTCGGCGAAGGAACTCAGTTGGGGCATGCGGGCCATGGTTCCGTCTTCGTTCATGACCTCGCAGATGACGCCCGCCGGCTTGAGTCCCGCCAGTCGGGCAAGATCGACCGATCCTTCGGTCTGACCGGCCCTGACCAGTACGCCGCCCTTGCGGGCTCTCAAGGGGAAGATGTGACCCGGCCGGGCCAGATCTTTCGACCCCGTCTTGTCGCTGAGGGCCACCTGAATCGTCTGGGCGCGGTCTGCTGCGGAGATCCCGGTCGTCACACCCTGCCGGGCCTCGATCGAAACGGTGAAGGCCGTTTTGAACGAAGAGGTGTTGTCCTGAACCATCAACGGCAGTTCCAACTCGTCGGCCCGCTCCTCGGTCAGAGAGAGGCAGATCAGGCCGCGACCGTACCGGGCCATGAAGTTGATCGCCTGAGGCGTCACCATCTGGGCCGCCATCGTCAGATCGCCCTCATTTTCCCGGTCTTCGTCATCGACCAGGATGACCATTCGGCCTCGCCGGATCTCGTCAAGCGCGTTTTCAACTCGGGATATTGGCACCCAGGCACCCCCAGACGGGGCGAAATCTGTCACAAAAAGCCGTTTCTGGCAAGAGTTTCCAGATCGACTGTTCCGTGATCCCGGTCTGTGCGGTGCGGCAAAAGCCTGGCAACGTATTTTCCCAGGAGGTCGGTTTCAAGGTTGAGTTGGTGTCCCGGGCGGCGGTCGCAGAGTGTCGTATTTTCCAGCGTGTGGGGGATGATCATCACACTGAAATCTTCCTTGCCCACGTGATTGACCGTCAGGCTGATGCCGTCGATGGCGATCGAGCCCTTCTCGACGATCAGGGGCATGAGATCGACGCCGGCGGCAACGGAAAAGACGGTGCCGTTGCTTTCACGACGGCGCTCGACAACCCGGCCCAGGCCGTCAACATGACCGGTCACCAGATGTCCGCCGAGGCGGTCTCCCAGACGCAGTGCCGGCTCCAGGTTGACCCGGTCGCCCGGGCCTTTGGTTCCCAGGGTCGTGCGGCTGAGGCTTTCGCTCGAAACGTCTGCCAAGAAGACATCTGTGGATTTCGAAACGACGGTCAGGCAGACGCCGTCGACCGCGATGCTGTCGCCGATCTCCAATTCGGCAGCCAGTGGCGCCGATCGCAGACCCAGTTGTCGGCTCTGGCCCGCACTCCGGGTTTCAGCGATGGTGCCGATCCCTTGAATCAATCCAGTGAACATGGCTCCACCTCTCCCTCAATGATCACGTCCGGTCCGCAGGGCCGCGCCCGAAGACCGGTCAGCCGAACGGCGTCATTCAGTTTTCCGACTCCGCGGCCCCGGAAGATGCCGGGGGCATCGTCGCCTCCGAGCATCAGGGGGCACAGGATGACCATCATCCGTTGTGCCAACCCCGACTCAAGAACGGCCTGGTTGAGGGTGGCGCCGCCCTCGACCAAAAGGTGTTGGACTTCGCGTTCTCCCAGTGCCTTCCAGAGCGCCTCGAGGTCGACCCTTGAGTCGTCGTCACCCTCGAAGACCACGACCTCGGCGCCGGTGGCGCGGGCAGCGTCGATGCGTGCCTGTGGGGCCTTGCCGGTCGTTGCGATCAGGGTCGGGGACGGCGAAGCGACGTGGAGAATTGCAGATTCCAGAGGAAGCCGAAGCGTCGAATCAACAACCACCCTCAGGGGGTCCCGCCCATCTTCGATGCCCCGTGTGGTCAATTTCGGATCGTCCTCGATAGCAGTGTCGATGCCGACCATGATGGCATCGACGGAATTCCTCAGCCGGTGGGCCTCCTGCCTGGCCGGCTCACTGGAGATCCACTGTGATTGGCCCGTGGAAGTGGCGGTCTTCCCATCAAGGGTCACGGCGGCCTTGAGGGTCGTGAAGGGGCGGCCGGTCGAGACGTGGTGGGCGAATGGAGCAATCAGTCTTCGGCACTCAATCTTGCAGAGGCCCGACTGCACGTCGATACCGGCGGCCTCCAACAGGTGGGCGCCGCCGCCTTGCACTCGAGGATTGGGATCCTCGCAGCCGATGACGACGCGCGCGACGCCGGCTCGAATCAGGGCCTCGGTACAGGGCGGTGTTCGTCCGTGGTGGGCGCAGGGCTCGAGGGTGACATAAGCAACGGCCCCCCGGGCTCGGTCACCGGCCTGGCGCAGGGCGAAGATCTCGGCATGGGGTTCCCCAGCCTTGGCATGAAAACCCTCTCCGACGATTTTTCCTGTGTTGACCAGGACGGCGCCGACAGGCGGGTTGGGCGCTGTCCGGCCTTCGCCCAGCCGGGCAATGGTGAGTGCTCGCTCCATCCAGCGGCGGTCGTCGTCAGACCAAATGGTGCCGTCCGTCATCGTGGCATCATATCGGAGTCGTCAATCGGGTCGGGGGACGGGGTCAGGGGCAGGGTCAGGGACCGGACCAGGGACAGGAAACTGAAGCAGGGACAGTCAGCAGATTCAGCGTCGGTGTCAGATTCAGCGACTGCGAGCTCGGCGGATTTGATGGTGGTGGAGGCATGATTCCAGCCGGATCATGCCCGCTGAAGCCGAGGCGGATCATCGCCGTAGCGTGGTGCCCAGGATCAGCTGATCGTCTCCAACGCCTCGGTAACCAGACCCTCGAACAGAGCGATCTTGGCGCCGTTGTGCTCAAGCGGCTCCGCGCCCTCGGCGGTGGCCTTTGAGGCCTTGGAGATGGTTTCGGCATCAAGCCTCCCGCCTGTGATGACGGCCTCCACTTCATGGGCGCGCCACGGCGTCGGGGCCGCACCGGACAGAAAGACCCGTGCCGACCGGACAACGTCGCCGTCGAACTCGAGGGCCAGGGCGACCCCGGCAAGGGCAAAATCCCACGCCTGCCGGGACCGGATCTTCCGATAGGAGGAGCGCAGGCCCGGCGGGGCGGGGGGCAGCAGGATCTCGGTCAGGATCTCGGCGGGTTCGAGAACCGTCTCGCGTTGGGGATCGACCGACGCGGGCATCAGGAACTGGTCGACCGGCACTGACCGGCTCGAGCCGCCGCCTGAAATCCGGCAGACGCCGCCGAGCGCGGCCAGTGCGGGGGCCGTGTCTGACGGATGCACCATGTAACAGCCTTCGCCGCCGAAGATGGCGTGG
The DNA here is from genome assembly GCA_039714865.1 of Acidobacteriota bacterium. GTDB lineage: Bacteria > Acidobacteriota > Thermoanaerobaculia > Thermoanaerobaculales > Sulfomarinibacteraceae > DAOWGJ01. The sequence continues at coordinate 3,687 of JBDLIO010000353.1, forward strand.
TATTGATTCTCGCCGTCGTAGGCGAAGCATTGGTCGCCGCCCTTGCGCAGGCAGGGGAAGTCGCCGCGGTAGTACCAGCATCGGGTCTTCTGACAGAGGTTGCCGCCGAGAGTGCCCTGGGACCGTAATTGTGGGCTGGCGACGACCGAAGCTGCCTGGGCCAGGGCTTGGTAGGTCGAACGAATGCTTTCGTAGGCGGCGACTGCCGCGATCGGTGTCATCGTGCCGATGCGCAGGCCGTTTCCGGGTGATGGACTGATGCACCTCAGCTCAGCGATGTTGGAAAGCGAGTTGACGGTGT
>JBDLIO010000354.1:0-3986 GCA_039714865.1 Acidobacteriota bacterium
CGAAGGACCCGGAACGCCGGATCGCCCTTCTTGAGCACGCGATCGACGACATCGCCCAGGGGTTCTATCGCCAGACGATGTTCGCCGACTACGAACTCAAGGCCCACCGCGCCGTCGAGCAAGGCCAACCCATCACCTCCGAATTGCTGCAGACCCTCTATCTGGAATCCCTCAATGACTTCTTCGGCGACAGTCTCGACGACCAGGAGTGGTACAAGAACACCTGGGCACGGGTCTCGCACTTCTTCAACGTTCCCTACTACGTTTACCAGTACGCCACCTCCAAGGCGGCGGCCTCCCTCTTTCACCAGCAGATGACCACCGGCGCCGAGTCCGAACGCCAGGCCGTCATCGACCGCTACCTCGAGTTGCTCGAGAGCGGTGGCAACGACCATCCGATGGAACAGCTCAAGAAGGCCGGCGTCGACTTCACGACACCTGCCCCGATCGAGGCGATGGTGGCGACGATGGACCGCCTCGTCACCCAACTCGAAGAAGAACTAAAAGCGATGCCCGCCTCCTGATTCTCAGACCGACGAAAGCCCGAGCCCTCGCGCCGGAAACGGTGCGAGGGCTTTTTTGTGCGAAATCCTCCATCAAGATATCTATTTCCCGGGAGAGCAGATCCAGGCCACGGTCACGGTGTCCCAGGCGTGCGCGGTCAGCGCCTGGATTGACTTCAACCGCGACGGCGATCGGCTGGCTGTGGCCGTAGGGTTGCCGGCAAGTTCCCGGCTCAGTCCAATTCTTGCGGGTCGTCGTCGGTATGGGGAAAGAACTGCCGAACACGGTCATCGACCCAAATCAAGCAAAGGGCGAAGATCATGGTGCCGACTCCGATGGCGGCGTCGATGAAACGCGGCGCGGTCAGGGCCAATCGGATCATCACCGTTGCGACGGTGAAACCGAAATAGCGGAAAGCACTTCGGCTTGGGTAGACTGTGGCACACAGGAGGCAGGGCAGTGAGTCAGGCGAAGACATGAAGACGATCGAACGAATCCTGTGGACAGCCGGGCTGCTCCTTTTGGCGGTGGCCCTCTTCGGTTGGGCCAGGGGCGCCTATCTCAGCCGCCGGGATGTGGCCAGATTTGAACAGGCACGAGCGGCCGAAAAGGCCCGGTTGGCGGCCCTGCCGACTCCGACACCAACGCCACCGCCCCCGCCGGTTACAGCCGATGAGTTGGCGGCGGCAGACGCGAAGGTCGACACCGAGTTATGGTCCCCAAAGAGAGTGAATGAGTACGAGGACAGCATCCACGTCGATACCGGTCTTCCGCTTGCGCTTCTCAGCATTCCCAAGATCGGCCTTGTCGTTCCGGTGTATGAAGGTACCAGCGACTTGATCCTCAATCGTGGCCTGGGCCGCATCGTGGGAACGGCACAACTCGGCGAAAGCGGGAATTGCGGAATTGCAGGGCACCGCGACGGTTTTTTCCGCGGGCTCAAAGACATCGGCCCGGGCGATCAGATCCAGCTTCAGACGATCAGCGGGGATGACACCTATGTCGTCGAAGACATCACGATCGTACTGCCCGAACAGGTCGAGGTCCTCCGCCAGGGCGACGAAGACATCGTCACCCTGGTCACCTGTTACCCCTTCTATTTCGTCGGCAGTGCTCCACAACGATACATCGTGCGGGCCGTCCGAATTCCCCGTGATTGATAGGTTCGTGTTGTAAGTCCTTGCCCGTCCTTCTCACCAGTGATCTACTGCGGCGCGAAATACGGCCGGCTCCAGACACCGTCCGCTGCCGACTGACAGCGATCTCAAGATCAAACAAATAGACGTCTGCGCTTGTCCATTCGCACGCTGGACCCTATATTGTTCAGAAGAGGACGACAATATATGTCAAGGGTGAGACGAAAGGGGCATCCTGATTTTGACGCACACCAGGCTATTTCGGCGTGGTGGATGGCTATTTATCAGTCGCGGATTGATCGTGAGAAAGAAGGGGGATGAAGATGAGCATGAGAAAAGACCATGCCCGTGTGTGCTCCGTCCGCAGAGTTGGCTACGCACTGTCAGTGGCATTGCTGCTGACCATTGCCCACTCCGCCCACGCCCAATGGTCGGGCACTTTTGAGCCGTCGGCCTTCGTGGGGAATACCACCGGCATCGCACTCAACGGCCAGGGGGGGTTCTTTAACCCGGTACCGGCCACCAGCGTCAGCGCCGAGGTCTATACTTACTCGGGCAACACTCTGGGGATTCCTCAGAACCCCACCGGCGAAACCCAGTTCGCCGCCAGCGAAGGACCCGCCGGTTCGATCCACTCAAGGTCGCAACTGGCGTTCCCTTTTGACGATGGCACCGGACTCTGGATGACCTCGTTCGACATCCTGGTGACCTTTACCGGAACCCTGCCGACCGCCCAGAACATCGGGAGTTTTTCGACCCAAGAGAACGGGGTCGAAGCCACTTTCATCAGTCTGGCAACCTGGGTCGATACCAACACCGCTGCCAACTGGAACGCAGATTACGTCTGGTACGACAGCGGCGGCGCACAAATACAGGAACAGGTGCCGAACCCGGCCTTCCAGAACCTCGAGGTCAACCGCTGGTACCGGTGGACCACCCTCTTCGATTTGGATACCAACAGGATCGTTGAAGTCGCCATCACGGATCTCTCCACCGGGACCACCTCACGCCAACTGATCGCATCCCGCTACCTGACCGGAGGGGCGACAGGGGCGCCGCCTCCCACCGGTTTCCGGCTGTTCGCAGGCAACTCCACCGAGCCCGGCAATACGATCGCCTGGGACAACATCATGGTTGCCCGCCCGGGCGCTTTGGTCATTCAAGATGAACATGCGTGGGGCTGGGCCATCATGCAAGAGATCCTGACCGACCTCGCACTGCCGTACGACATGGCGTCGTCTGCAGACCTGGCAACCATTGATCTCGACCGCTACCATCTTGTCTTGATCTCCAGTAACCAGGACGGTAATTTCTACACGGAGTGGAACACCAACGTGGCGAGGTTCGAGAACTTTGTCGTCGACGGCGGGCACTTGTGGCTGTCGACCTGCGCACAGGCCGACACCGTCCCGGAACCGTTGATCCCCGGTGGGGTGATCAGCAATACCGACCTTGACAACTGGAATGTTCTCATCGATCCGGACCATCGGTGGGTCATCGGCGTGCCGAACCCGATGTACGGATCCTACGCAAGCCACGATTCGTTCACCAACCTGTATCCGGGATCATGGGTGGTGGCCGTGGCGCAAACCAGCGGCCAACCAACCCTGGTCGAATACTGGATGGGAGCCGGGTCGGTATTTCTCACCGGCCAGACCCTCGAAATCACGACGGATTTGGAATGGGACGGTGCGCCCATCATCGAAAATTCCCTGAACGATCTGATGGGCTGGTTGGTCTTTTCCAACGGTTTCGACTCAGGGACCACAGGAGGCTGGTCGACGACATTTCCATGAACGGCCGTGAGGAGGTGGACCGGGCGCAACCGTTGAATGAAATCCACGGCAGGAGGGGAATTTGGACCGGGCGACCATTTGCGGTTTTGATACTCTCCGATCCGTACGGCAGACAGCCCGGATCAAATCGTCGTCCCGGGATCTGCCGGGAAGGAGTGAGTATGAAGAAAGTCCTGGAATTTTCGTTTGTCGTCATCGCCGTCTTGAGCCTGGTCTCCTGTGCCGCCAAGGAGCCGGCCGAACAACCCGCACCCATCGTGGCGGCCGAGGAGGCAGCGCCCGAAACGATTGCCGTCATCGACCTCGAACCGGTCGAGGTTACGGCCGAGGGGACCGTCTTCGACGTGCCCGTGCAACCCGAACAGATCCCCGACGGCGCCTGGTACTGCGACATGGGAACGGTCCACTATGCCCAGCTCGACGAGGGTGAAGGCACCTGCCCCACCTGTGGCATGCAACTCGTCCAGAAGGTCGCGGCAGTCGACGAGGAGCCGGTCGTTGCGGCCGATGAGGAGCCAACAGAAGAGGGCTGACGTCCGCCAAAACCAGG
>JBDLIO010000355.1:0-3985 GCA_039714865.1 Acidobacteriota bacterium
GGTCCGGCGAACTGGTTGGGGTCCACTCTGCTGTCGAGAATCGAGGCCGCAAAGGCCGGGGTCGACGAGATACACTAAGCCCTACCGGTGAAGTGCCGCCGGCTTGAGGCCATGCCTGACACCTTTCCCTCGATGAAACCCGACGCCCCGATCTCACGCCACCGCTGACAATGGTGCATTCTGAAGGTGGCACCCCTTTGCGGCACCGTCCCGAAGCGACTATTCCGACCAGGCCCCCAGATCCCCGGACTCGAACCCGTCTGCGAAGATCCCGGACAGAGCATAGGCGGAGACTGATGATTTCTTTCCCTGCGGCTCATCTCTGTACAAAGCAAATAATGTGTTGTCAAAAACCTCTACGTGAGTGAATCGCACGTCTTCCTTCACATATTGCTCGCCTGTTGCAAAACTCCAGTTTCCCACTGAATCTCTCTTCCTGATACTCATGTTGGCGTAATCCAACGCCGCGATATACTCGTTGCTCCCTAGAAAAAACTCGTTGGAATCGGTCACGGCCGAGAAACGAACAAAACTGACTATTCCGCCGAATGCTTCTGTGTGCCATGTGTCATCGAAAGAATGGACAAACATATTCGAATCCGGACGGCAATATTCGGCGATATACAGAACGCCATTTTGGTCAATAACAGTATCTGTTTCCGAATTTGTGTAATCGAGTGCGCCCGAGGAAAGGTGAGTTCCAACTGTTTCCCATACTAATCCGGTGAACTTCTTGGCGGCAAGAAAATAGCCGTCGTTTTGGTCGGCATAGGCGGCCCAGACGTTCCCATCTTCATCGACGATGAAGGACAACGCAAAAAGCTGTCCGGGACCAATAGGGCCGTCACCGAGGACATCCCAGGTGGTGCCATTGTATTTCTTGACAACGGCGCCGCCCTCATTGTCGTCCCAATACGAAATATATGGGGTCCCGTCCGGGCCGAGATTGAAATCCATCTGAATCGTATATTCTGCGGTGATAAACTCAGCAATGGTCTCCCAGCCTGTGCCGGTGAACCGTTTCACAAAACAAGAGTAGTCATATGGCGCATTAGTTTGGACCTCACTGTAGGCGATATACACCGTGTCATTGTCATCGATGCTGATGCGATTATCTCTTGCCCACCAATAGTCGGTTCCGGTCACATCATCCGGTCCAACAGTTTCCCAGGTTGTTCCGTTGAACTTCACAACTCTGGCTTCATTTGGAGTTTCGTAAGTCGAATAAAATACAAAAGGAATTCCTTCTGAATCGATCGCCATCGAATGCCGACGAATGTCCAGGTGTGAAAAGCCGGGCTCACCCACCTGCTGCCACTGGGCGCTCACAGGTGTTGCCCCCAGTATTACAGCAAATATCAAGGCTTGAACAGTATTCATTTTCTCATTCCTTTCAATTTCTCTCTCCTAAAATGAGCGATTCTGCCGGATGAAATGTGTGAAGATCTTGAGGCTAGGGGTGGTGACTTCCTTTTCCTCGCCGAACCTATCTTACCACATTCGATGGCATTTCCGGGGCGAACCCAGTGATCACGGCCCTCCCGGAGTGGCACCGTTTCACCGTTTTTGGCACCGTTTTTCGCCTGATTTTCGAGGAGTTACCCAACGGTTACGGGGAAGTCACCGACCACGAGCCGGTGTCGCCGGATTCGAAGCCGTCGCTGAAGATCGCCTGGGAGGTTTCTCCATGGAAAAGGCCGTAGGCGCGGGACGACCGATAAGGATCGCCGGTGAAACCGCTGAAGGCGATCAGGGCCTGTCCGAAGGAGCTGCCGGCAACGGAGGGAGTTCGCTGCCTGTCGTTGCCTCCCACCAGAATTGTGCCGCCCGGATCCAGAACGGTCCCGTCCTGAGCAACCCTCGTGCCGTAGACGTCGATGCTGTCGCCTCGATCGTCATCCCAGGCGGCCCAAAAGTCCGTACCGTCGAAACCCACCTGGGGGATCGTTTGGTCCCCGGCCGCGGTCGTCAGCGCGATGCCCGAGGGGTCGAGAACGGTTCCGGTCGAGTCGATGCGGACGCCGTACACGTTTTGGCCTCCGCTCGCATCGAGCTCCCAGACGGCAAGATATGAGCCGCCGCCGAAGGTCACGTCGGGGAATGACTCGTCTTGGGTTGAGTTGGAGAACTGAAGGCCACCCGGATCAAGGACCGTGCCGTCGGATGAGACCCGCGTTCCGTGGATATCCCAATTGCCGTTGCGGAAGTCCGGCCAGACGACGAGGAAGTTCGTGCCGTCGGAGGCGACCGAGACATCCATGAAGAAGTTCCAACCGTAATCCCAAGTGACCTCGATGATGGGAAAACCCCCGGGGTCGAGGATGGTTCCATCCTGCGCCACCCTCGCGCCCCAGACTTCATACCTTTGGGGGGGGCCCTGGACGAACTGCCACCAAACGACGAGGAAGTTCGTGCCGTCGAAGGCCACAGCCGGATAGTCGCTGTAGTCATCGGTGGCCAATACGAGGCCGTCGGTATCGAGCACGGTACCATCGAACCCGATCCGGGTCGCGTAGACGTCTTGGATGTACTCGTTGTTGCGGAAATCATTCCACACGGCGAGGTAACAGGTCGTACCCGCGGCGAGCTCGGCGTTGACCTGGTCTTCCGCCCATGAGGAGACCACCAGAGGGGGATCATCCAGGATCGTTCCGAGAGGATCGATCCGCGTGCCCAAGAGATTCCATTCGTCCATCAGGTATTTGTCCTGCCACACGACGAGGTAGTTCGTCCCGTCAAACGCAGCGGTGGGGAGGAATTGCCAATTGGCGGAGAGTGCGACCACGGTGTCGTCGGGGTAGGTGTCCAGTACCGTTCCGGTGGAGTCCACCCGGGTGGCGGCGATGTCACTGCCGCTTCCCGGAGGAACCGCGGATGCCCGTGCATCCTCCCAGGCCACCATCCAGTTGGCGCCGTCGTGAGCGACCGCCGGATAGTCCTCGTAACCCGGGCCGCCGGAAATGTGGAACCCGCCCGGGTCGAGAACGGTACCGTCCGGCGAAACGCGGGCTCCGGTGATCTCGAAGTTCGGGTTATCCCTCCAGGCCACCAGGTGGTTCGTGCCGTCGAAGTCCAGACTGACGAGCCCCTCGTAGTGGGTGGGGTTCGCGGCAATCGCGATCCCTGCAGGATCGAGCACCGTACCGGCGGGGGTGACCCTCGAACCGTAGATGGCCCAATCCCCGGTGGTCGTTCCGCTGCGAGTGTCCTGCCAGGCGACAAAGAAATTTGTCCCGTCAAAACTAATATCCGGCCAAAGTCGCTGCTCGGCCCCACTGGAGATGACGATGCCGGAGGGATCCAGCGGCGTGCCGTCGGCGGCGACGCGAGCGCCTCGGATCTCGATCTCTCCGATGGCGCCCCAAGAGACCAGCCAACCGGAGCCATCAGAGGCGACCGACGGGTAGGCTTGGTTGTTCGGCGCCGAGTAGATCTGGATTCCCGTCGGATCAAGAACGGTGGCGTTGGGTGTGACCCGTGCGCCGTAGATGTCCCAGTCGCCGTTGCGATAATCCGACCAGACCACGAGGAAGTGTGTACCGTTGAAAGCGACATCGGTGTAGTACTGGTTGTCCGGGGCGTCCGAGATGAGGAAGCCGCCCGGGTCGAGGATGGTCCCGTCCTCGGCGATCCGCGCACCATAGACGTCCTTGCCCGGGGTTCTGTCATCGACCCAGACGACGAGATCACGGCGGCGATGCTCGTCACCGCCTCCGGCAGCGACGTGGCGAACGCCACCGCGACGACCCCCACGACGCCGCCGGTCACGTTGAGCTCGCGGGCGATCCCGTCGGCGTCTCCCCGCAGCTCCTCGTACCGCTTGGCCGCGGCGTAGTCGGCCCAGTAGAGGTTCACGCACTGGATCGGGGCGTACCCCTCCCCTCCCCTCAGCTGCTCGCACAGGTCGACGTTTCGCCCGGGGGTGCCGAGCGCCCGATTCAGGGCGCCGTGCTGGACGTACAGCCAGTATTCGGTGGAGCCCGCC
>JBDLIO010000356.1:0-3975 GCA_039714865.1 Acidobacteriota bacterium
CAGATTGCGAAAGAATACGAACGTGGCGCGGTTTGACCTTCATACCGTCACACGCTGATTTCGACGGAACGCCAGTCGGCTGTACCCACACCGAGGCGTTCGGCAATGGCGAGCAATGGCATGTCCTGTGGCTCAACGCCGAGAAGCAAGGCGCCCCACGCATCCGCTGCGACCGGATCGGTCGCCACGGCCAGAAGATCCGTCTTTTGAACCTGGGCCAGCGAACCACCTGTCGGACCGCCGCCCGTCAGAATACGGGTTGCATCGATGACCGTAAGCGTCGGACGAAAGGCGTCGCCGAGTTCGGCGCAGGCCTGTGCAAGCCGTTGGTGGAGATTCGGCCGCGAACCGACGATCGCGCCCATCCAGTTCTTCATGCCAAGCGTCACCCGGCTCAACGAATGGTGCTTGACGATCGGCACGTTGATCACGCGGTCGGCCTCGACAATCGGTCTCAGCACCTCCCAGGAGCCGAGTACGGAGCCTCCGAGATTTCTCACCTCGGTGCTGGTGTTGTTCTGGTGGGCGCAGACCCCGCCGACCTCCTTGACCGCCGCGGCGATACCGGAGCGATCGAAAGCTCTCCCTGGGTCGTGGCAGGTGTTGTCGAGCACCGTGACCTTGGCGGCGCCTGCAGCGAGGCACAGCCGAACCAATTCGGCGACCAGATCCGGATCCGTATTGGCCGCCTGCGCGGGCCGTCGGTCCCACGCGCAGTTCGGTTTGATCGCCACCTTTTCACCCGGCTTGACAAAGGCCTCGATTCCACCCATGGCGCCAAGGGCGCGGCGCAAATTCTCGACAGGCCCACCCTCACCCGCGATGGCCAAACGGCGATCATCGGTGTCTATCCGCCAGTCGGTCAGCGGCAATGCGCTGTCCGGAAGCGGCGGCGTATGGCGGCCCTGACGACCATGGAGAGCAAACCCTGTGCCTCCGAGGGCCAGTCCAGCGAAGGCCGCGGGCCCCCATGTGCGAATCAACTTTCGCCGGCTGATCGCGGTGTAGTCCCTCGTCGGATTAGGGGTTGTCTTCACGGCGCCCTCCCTGCTGATCGAGCATACGCTGGCGTCAAACGGTCTGCAAAGATCTGCGGTACCGCCCCTCCGTGAGGCCGGTCCCGGCGACTGGGAGCATTCCGGAAGACAACGCTACGAGTCAGACGAGGGGACGGAAAAGTACGTGCGCAGTCACAGACTGAAATTGATGGTCACGTCGATATCGGCGCTGACCGGGATTCCACCCGTTGTGGCTGGTTCGAACCGCCATCGTTTCACCGATCGAATTGCTTCTTCGGTAAGACCGTACTCGAGTCCCTTCAGCACGGTGACGTCTTTGACCCTGCCCTCCTCGTTCACCTGGAGGCGGAGCACCACCTCCCCCTCGATCCGAAACCGGAAGGCCCTTTCGGAATAATTCGGCGACACCTTTTTGATGACGACCGGAGGAACCACCAGAGGAACAATCTTCACCCCTTCGAAGGATGCCGAGGTTGAAACATAGGCGATAGCACCGGGGTGTTGCCGAACAAAAGCGATCGCATCGTCTTCCGTGGCGACCTCGAGCGGTGGACCCTGGTAGCCTGAATCGATCTTCTCCTGCCAGAACTTTTTGACATCGGCAGTGCTGAGGTCGTGGATCTCGAGGGAGAAGAACCTCCGGATTCCGGATTCGGAATCGAGATCGACCGGTTCAGCCACAAGGTCGTCTCCCCATTGAGTGGTCTTCTTCAGAAAAATATCGGAAATCGCCTGGCGGCTCAACATTTCGACATTGTTGTCCGGGTGAACGATTACGAAGAACGGCACCTGCTGCGCCCCGGCGACGGAGGTCCAAGAAACCACCAGGCTGAATGCAATCAACAAGATCCCGATTCTGGCGAATTCGGATTTCGGCATGACATCCCCCCGCAGCGTCGGTTTGGCTGAGCCCCTCCCAGGGTTCCTGCTCTTGAGTCTATCACCGGGCGTCAAAATCTCATGATTGCAACTCAGATGACTGTCAGGCGTATCATAAAGAGCGTTGACACTATCAACGCCACACCGAAGGAGGCATCCCGTGGACACGAAACATCGAAGAAATGTCGGAAACCTTTCGCGACGTGGATTCCTGGCGGTCGGAAGCGCTGCCGCTGCCGCAACTGCGCTGCCTCTCGGCGCAGCCGAAAACGACGAGGAAAACCAACGCGGAATTGTGCAGTGGCGCCGACTCGGGCGCACGGAGTTCCGAGCTTCGGACGTCTCGGCGGGGGCCGGCGCGTCGGACAAGAACCTCGTCCGCCACGCCTATGACCTCGGCATCAACTACTTCGACACCGCCGAGTCCTATGGCAACGGTGAGCACGAGCGGGTCATCGGCGGCGCCATGGAACACATGGACCGGAAGAAGATCTTCATTACGACCAAGCTCGAGGTCAAAGACGAGGACACCGAACAGACCTTGCTCGACCGGTACGCCAAGTCTCTCGAACGCCTCAAGACGCCCTACGCCGATGCGTTGTACATGCACGCCGTCTCCTCAGCCGATGTCATCCCCAACGAGCATTTCCACGCGGCAATCAAGAAACTCAAGGCCGACGGCCGCGTCAAGCACGCCGGCATCTCGTGCCATGGCCCGCGGGGTGAAGAAGGCGACAGCATGGAAAAGGTGCTGCTCGCCGCCGTCAATGACGGCCGTTTCGACCTCATGCTGCTCTCCTACAACTTCATGAACAAAGACGAGGCCGAGAGAGTGCTCGCGGCTTGCAAGAAGGCCGACATCGGCACGACCGCAATGAAGACCGCTCCCGGCGCCGTCGAGTTGCCGCCGTGGGACCCCAAAAATCCCACCGGCGACCTGCTCAAGTACATCGAGCGCAAGGAAAAAGAAGGCCAGGAACGAGCAAAATCGATCGAGGAGATCGAAGCCTGGCTGGCCGGCCAAAAGCTCGCCTACGAAAAGACCAAGGATTTCCGCGACAAGCACGGCATCACCGGTGTGGTCGGGCTGCGGGTCGCCGCAGCCAAGTGGGTGCTGCAGAATCCCGACATGCACACCGTCTGCCTCGGCATGCGGGATTTCGAACAGGTCGACCGGTTCGTCGCGCTCTCCGGCTCCAGAATGCAAACCGCCGAAGCGCGTCTCCTTGACGACTACAAGGTTGCGTACAGCAGCAGTTACTGCCGCCACGGTTGCACCGACTGCCTGTCACAGTGCAGCGAACGCTTGCCGGTGAGCACGATCATGCGCTATGCCTATTACTTCTCCGGCCAGGGCCGCGAAAAAGAGGCGATGAGCAAGTACGCCAGACTCGAAAAACGCAACGGCTCGACATGCATGAGCTGCGACGCGCCCTGCACGGGCTCCTGCCCTCACGGCCTGGACATTCGCGCCAACCTGATCACCGCGCATTCGATGCTGACGATTGCTTAGTCACTCATCCACGAACCACTTCGAAACTCGAAGTTGTCAGTGAATGAGTGGCCGTCAGCTCTCAGCTGTCAGCTCTCAGCCTTTTGCTTGTGACGGCGGCTAATAGGAGAAATGCAATGAAGAAACTATCGTATTTATTCATTTTGTTCTTTGCCATCACCCCGGTATTCGCTGTCGACTTCCCGGCAATCGAAGGGTGGGAGCCTTCCGGTGAGATCTCGACCTTCACGCCGGACACCCTGTGGGAGCACATCAATGGCGCAGCCGAGACCTTTCTCCAATACGGCTTTGTGGTACTCAAGACCTCCGAGCTGTCGAACGAGGGAGTCACGGTCGCCGTCGGCATCTACGAGATGGGTTCACCACTCAACGCCTTCGGCATTTATCGCACCGAGCGGCCCGATGACGCCGCCACCGTCAAGATCGGCGGCCAGGCTCTGATCTCAGCGCCCTACCAGGCCCTGATGGTCAAGGATCGCTTCTATATCAAGGTCGACGTCTATGACGGTGAGATCAACGATGCCGGCGGTCAATCGATGCTCAAGGCAATCTCCGCAGCGTTAC
>JBDLIO010000357.1:0-3967 GCA_039714865.1 Acidobacteriota bacterium
CCGGCATCGGGGCCGATTCGAGTCCTCTCCGAGGCGCCGGTCCCCAGGGCCGTTGCGAGGCAAACACAGGCTACAGGAGCAATAGCTGCACACTTCATCATTCGATTGTAAACCTATCGGACTCGCAACAATCTCGTCGCTGACAAAAAAGAGGCCCGTCACCGGGCCTCTCACAGAATCAAACAACCAACTGATAGCTGATAGCTGACAGCTGATAGCTAACAGCAACCTGTCAGCTTGCGGCGACCGGTTTGGCGTCCGCCTCGTTGGTCTCTTCAGCTGCTTCCGCGGCCTTGGGTTCGGGCACGGGAAGTCCCGCACGACGCAGTTCATCGTCGATGACCTTGATGAACGCCTCAAGCGGCTGGGCGCCGGTCAGGATGCGACCGTTGACGACGAATCCCGGAGTCCCGGTGATACCGAACGAGCCCGCCTCCTTGAGGTCGGCTTCGACATGGGAAGTATGCGTTCCTTCGTCGAGGCAGGCATTGAGCGCATCGACGTCCAGTCCCTGCTCTGCCGCCTGGGCAAGCACCGTCTCCCGATTGATCGCTTTGTGGTTGGCGAAGAGCCAGTCATGCAACGGCCAGAATCCATCCTGGTCGCCGGCACAAAGGGACGCCTCCGCTGCGAATTTGGCCTGCTGGTGCATCGCCAGGGGCAGGTTCTTGAATACCATTCGGATCGAGTCGCCGTAGCGCTCGCGGAGGGTCTCCAGGGTCGGCTGAACCCGGCCGCAGAAGGGACATTGAAAGTCGGTGTACTCGACCAGAACGATCGGTGCGTCGGCCGGACCCCGGCTGGGGCTGTGATCTCCGATGATCGGCTCAACCCTGGGCGGATCGAGAAAGATCTCGACACCGGCAGCATCGGCCAGTTGCCGCTGCAGATCTGCCGCTGCCCCCTGCGCACCCTGCTGTTTGAGGTAGTCGACAACCTGCTTGCGGGCCTGATCGTCTTCTTTGGCCAGCCGGCCACGGTACTGGGCCATCACCTTGGCGATTTCGGCCTCGTCCGGTTCGGGAACGGCCAGATTCTCCGTGAGCCACTGCTCTTTGGGAACACCGGCATCCTGGGCGGCCTTTTCGGTCAGAAGATCGAAGATCTTCGCTTCGAGGACCCGCACCTTGGCGTCATACATTTGCTGGCGAAGCGGCATGAGAACCGGACCGGCCTCGGCTTCCAGATCGTCCGCCGTGATCTCGACCTCACCCACTCGGGCTACGACAGGGGACTCGGCGTTTTCGGTGGCCGTCGGGGCTGCACAGGCGGTCATCGCGAAGGCCACCAGAACCATTGCGACGAGAATTGATGCTACTCGGGACATAAGAACCTCCAATAAAGTCGAGACACTATCGCCGGATACCTGTCAGAGGTCAAGTCGAAAAGGCTGGGTTGCTCGGAAGCTGGGAGGCTGGGAGGCTCGGAGGAGCGCATGCCAATAGTCTCGGCAGCTCAGGCACTTGCAAAGGCGAGGGCAACGCCACGAAGAGGGAGAAATAGCCACAAAAAGGCGCAAAAAGGCACGAAGAGAAACACACACAATCAACGCTTTGTGCTTAAATCCCTATGAATAAATAGGTTGACTTCTTCCTGTTTCTTTTTTTGTGCTTCTTTGTGCATTTTTGTGGCTACTCTTTTTGTGGCATTCCGCAAGAGGTGAAGAAGACAGCTTCCGTCGCCGCTGGATTGCGTTACACTGTGCCGCCTTGGAGGAAAAACATGAGCGTCACTCTCACTTCAGATCACCAAAACAGCCTGCTGGAACGGTTTCAGCGCTACGTCAAAATTGATACCAGGTCGGAGGAAGGCAAGAATTCCAATCCCTCTACCGAAAAACAGAAGGACCTCTCACTGCTCCTGGTCGATGAACTCAAGGCTCTGGGATGCAGCGATGCTGCGATGGACGAGAGGGCCTACGTCTTTGCCACTGTAGCCGCAAATATTCCGAACGACCACCCCGCACACGGGTGCGTGCCGACCATCGGATTGATTGCCCATGTCGATACCTACCCCGGAACTTCGGGGAAAGACGTCAAACCTCAGATCATCGAGAACTACGACGGGTCCGACATCCACATCTCGGCCGATCAGGTCCTCGAGGTGTCGGCAAACCCCAACCTCTCGTTGTGCAAGGGTCACACCCTGATCCACACCGACGGAACGACGCTTCTCGGCGCCGATGACAAGGCCGGCATCGCAGAGATCATGACCCTGATCGCCTGGCTGAAGGACAATCCGGATTTTCTGCACGGGACGATCCGCATCGGATTCACCCCGGACGAGGAAATCGGAGAAGGGGCAGACCACTTCGATGTTGCCGCATTCGGCGCGGACTACGCCTACACCCTGGACGGTTCCGAACTCGGCGAGATCGAGGACGAAACATTCTGTGCCGATACCGCTACCGTGACAATCACCGGACACGACGTCCACCCAGGCTACGCCAAGGACAAAATGACCAACGCCGTTCGGGTTGCAGCGGCCATCATCGAGAGTATCGACGAGACCCGCCTGCCGGAAACTACCGAGGGACGCGAACCCTACCTTCACGCCTATCAGATGTCTTCAAGTGACGTCTCCAAGGCCGAGTTCAAGGTCCTGGTTCGAGCCTTCACCGAAGAGGAACTCAAGGAGCGAGAAGACCATCTCGATGACGTCGTCAGCGAGGTTGGAGACTGCTTTCCCGGCGCCAAAATCGAGGTCGAAATCAAAGAGTCCTACCGCAACATGGGCTATAAGATCAACGAGGATCCCAAGGTCTTGGACTATGCCATCGAGGGCATCAAGCGCGCGGGGGTCGAGCCCAAACGCCAGGCCATTCGAGGCGGCACCGACGGCGCCCGTCTGTCTTTCATGGGCCTGTTGACACCCAACATCTGGGCCGGTGGGCAGAATTTCCACTCGGTCAACGAGTGGGTCTCACTGGAGTGGATGGTCCAGGCCGTCGAAGCCACGGCTGAGATCCTGGGAGTCTGGGTGGAGAAGTCGTAGGGAAGCTGTCAGCCTCTTTGACTCTTTGGCTCTTTAACTCTCTGACCTTCCATGGCCTGTTCGTAGACTTTTTCCAACTTCGCCACGACCTTGACCGGGTCGTGGCGGAGTTTCAGAACCTCACGGCCTCCGGCGACCAGCCGATCCCTGAGCCCGGGATTCTCGTGCAGCATGACCATCGCCCGGGCAAAGTGTTCCGAGCCCGATGCCACCAGCATCTCCCGGCCGTCCTCGGCTTCCAGCTGTTCGGCGGCTTCGGGAGAACCCACGACCGGCAGCCTCCTGGCCCACGCCTCGAGACACTTCATCGGCACGCCGGTCGGGTGCCGTGAGGGAATCGCCACGACCGCTCCGGAGGGGAAGGCATCGGCACTTTTCTCCGGGGCGGGATGCCACATGACACCCGGAGACCGGTCGACCGATTTGGAAATGCCGAAAACGTGCAACCGGGCACTTGGGAGCACCTGATGGACTCGGGGCCACGTTTCCCCGACGAAACGCCACACCGCATCGCGGTTGGGCAGCCACTTCCGGCTTGCCAGGATGACCACGGCCGGATCACCCTCCAGCGCCGGACCTCCCGATTTCATCTGCCCTACAAAAGGCGCTTCCACAGTTTCCACCGTCGCCTCTGCACCCGCCAGTTTTCGAATGGCGTCGGCGTCAAACCTGGTCAGGGCGATCGTCGCGTCGGCTTGACGCACACATTTGCTCTCCCAGGCCGCGAGTTTGGCAGCCTCCCGCCGAAAGAAGGCCTTCAGAAGAGCGCTGCGGTATCGGGAGGCAAAGGTCCACAGCGCGCTTTCGACATTCTGTGCCCGGAGCACGACCGGGAGTCCTGCCCGCCGCGCGGGTTCAGACCCGGCGAAGGCCTGCTGCTGTTCACCGACGGAATCACCGAAGCCATGAACGCGCAGCGTGAACCCTTCGGGCAGGAGACACTGGAAGAACTCGTGATCAGACACCGTTCCCA
>JBDLIO010000358.1:0-3967 GCA_039714865.1 Acidobacteriota bacterium
GGAGTTGGAACTCGGCTACACCGCTACCCTCGAGGGATGGGTCAGGGCCCTTGACCTCAGGGATCAGGAGACCGAGGGTCACACGCAAAGGGTGACGGACCTGACCGTCGAATTGGCGCGCCGAATGGATGTCGCCGAGGACCAGTTGGAACCGATCAGACGCGGCGCCCTCCTCCATGACATCGGCAAGATCGGGATTCCGGATGCCATCCTTCGCAAACCGGGTCCCTTGACCGAACACGAGTGGACCGTCATGCGCCGCCATCCCCAGATGGCCTGGGACATGCTGTCACCGATCGAATACCTGAGGACTGCCCTGGCCATCCCCTACGGCCATCACGAGCGGTGGAACGGCTCGGGCTACCCCTTGGGCACCAAAGGGCGCCAGATTCCTCAGGCCGCAAGGATTTTTGCTGTCATCGATGTCTACGACGCCTTGAGATCGGATCGACCTTACCGTCAGGGGTGGCCGGAAGAGCGGACCATCAATTACATCAGGGAGCATTCGGGGACTTCCTTCGATCCGGAGATTGTCGACGCCTTCCTCACGATGATCTCGGAGCGGTGAGATTGCATACTGGTCTTTGCCGTGCTGAAACACAGTGGTAGAATAGGTTCCCGCCACGCTGCACCACAAATCTGGAGGTGCAGATGCGATATTCCCCTACCCAATTCGTGAACCTGGCACTCTGCGTGGCGATGTGTGTTACCGCCAACGCTGGAGATCCCAAAAAACTGACACAAGCCTGCCCTCGCCTGGCCCCGATTGACGGGGCTCCGGCAGGAACGACGCTGATCGACAACGATACTGTGCTCCGGCTGGCGAAGGAGGGCCGGATCGCGGCCGTTGCCGATAGCCGGGCCTCGGCAGCAGACTCCGAGAGACCTTCATCGAGTGCCGAATCCTCGATCAAGAATAGATGGCGGACGGAACACCGCCGGTCGGTCTCAGCCATCCAAAAACTCAAGCAACAGCTGGAGAAGGCTGAAAGTGAACACAAGGCTCTGGAAGCTCAGCTCTTTGCACTTCGAAAAGAAATCCAACGTATTCGCCTTCGGCCCCGGTTGCACGCCAAGGCACAGCAGATAGAGCTTCTGAAAAAGAACCTTCGGCACGCCCTCGATAGCTTTTCGAGAATGATCCGCGAGGCCCGTCTGGCCGGCGCTCAACCGGGCTGGTTCCGAGATCTGCCACGACCGTAGGAAGAGCCATCAGCAGGGGCACTTGCAAGATTCAGATGAAGAAGAGGATTGAACCCCAAAGACGCGAAGAGCGCAAAGGAAACGCAAAGAAGGTATTGAATAAAAAACAATGAGTGCCCTGAAATTCCTGTGGGTTTCAATTTGACAATGGAGTCACCAGCCTCCTGGCGTCCTAGTCCGGCTTTCCGGAATACACGACTTCGTGAATCGGGTTTGCGCCGACGGCATAGGCCAGATCCGCGGGGCTTTCGATATTCCAGACCGCGAGGTCCGCCACCTTGCCGACCTCGAGGGTGCCATGAGAGCCGGAAAGTCCGAGCGCCCGGGCCGCGTTTCGAGTGACGCCCGCCAGAGCTTCTTCAACGGTCAGACCGAACAGAACGCAGCTCATGTTGACCATCAGCAGCGGCGAGGTCACGGGTGATGACCCGGGATTGCAATCTGTCGACACCGCCATCGGCACACCCAGGCGTCTGAAGGTCTCGATCGGAGGTTTCCGTGTCTCCTTCAGGATGTAGAAAGCCCCCGGCAACAGGACCGCCACCGTACCCGATCGCGCCATGGCCTCGACACCCACGGGAGAGACATACTCCAGATGGTCTGCCGACAAGGCGCCATACCGAGCCGCGAGCTGCGCCCCCCCTTGATCGGACAGCTGTTCCGCATGCAATTTCACCGGCAGGTTATGCGCCGCCGCTGCGTCGAATACTCTCGCAGTCTGCTCGGGCGTGAAGCCGATGGATTCACAAAAGGCGTCGACCGCGTCGGCCAACCCCTCTCCCGCCGCAGCCGGGATCAGATCCCGGCAAACCAAATCGATGTAGTCGTCCGGGCGCCCGGCAAACTCCGGAGGCAGGGCATGGGCGCCGAGCAGCGTCGTGCACACCGAAACCGTACGCTCCTTCGCCAGCTGACGAGCAACCCGGAGCATCTTCAGTTCCGTGGGCAGATCCAGTCCGTAGCCTGACTTGATCTCGACCGTCGTCACACCCTCTCCCAGAATACGGTCCAATCGGGTCAGGGCCGAGGCCAGCAACTCCGCCTCCGTCGCCTGTCGAGTTGCCGTTACCGTCGAGAGAATGCCGCCACCGGCCCTGGCAATCTCCTCATACGATGCACCGGCCAACCTCCGCTCGAACTCGTGAGCCCGGTTCCCCCCATAAACCAGGTGCGTGTGGCAGTCGACCAGGCCCGGCGTCATCCACCGCCCCTGACCGAAGCGAACCTCCCGTGCCAGGTCTTCCGGCGCACCCGACAGGGAGTTTCGAGGCCCGACGAAGGCCAGGCGTCCGGCCGAGAGGCCGACCGCGCCGTCGTGAATGGCGCCATATGGCGCTCCCCCATCGACCATCGTCGCCAAATTGACGTCAACCCACAGCGTGTCCCACAGCCCGCCCGTCATAACTTCGCCCTGGCCTGCATTTTCACCACCGTTCTCTCGTCCCGGCCTCCCGGCTTCCCAGCTTCCCAGCCCAGCCAATTGTGACCATGGACACATTACATCAACGTGACCTGTGTCACTCTCTTCTCATGGCTGGAACCGGCATTAGATCACGGCGGCAGAAACTGGTCGAGGGAATGGAGCGCTCACTGAGCGATCTCCTCCACGAACGTATGGATCGTTCACTCAGAGACTCCAACACCAACCGGCGTCCTCCTGACAACACCTCGGCCTTGTATATCTGGGCTTCCAACCAGGCTCCGGACATGTTGAACCAGTTGTACAGCATTCACCTCGAGGCCCTGAAGGAACGAGGAGAGATACCCCGCAAGGAGCATCGGGTTCCCTCTTCCGACGCACAGCGGAAAAGAATGCTGTCGGCGGTAAGAGCCTGCGTCTCACGGACTCGGCGCTAGAGGATCCTGAAGCGTAAAGGTCAGCAAGGTTGTCGGGGAATTTCATCTGGCAGAGACCTTTCCCCTCCAGGATCCTATTGTGCGCTTCGCGCACCCGGAGATTAGAATTTTTCGGAATGAAATCCTAACTCCCCCTCGATGCGCGCAGCGCATCTTTCCAGTAGGTTGAAGGGCAAAGGTACGGGCAACGACACCTGACCGTAACTGTCAACTGCCTTTGCACTTCAAGCTACTGGATAGTACTCCGAATACCAATCGATAAACCGCCTTATCCCCTCTTCGATTGGCGTCGACGGTTCAAAGCCGACGGCCTCCGAGAGAGCCCGCACATCGGCAGCCGTCGCCGGCACATCGCCCGGCTGCATCGGCAGGAGGTTCTTGACGGCTTTCTTGCCAACGGCCCTCTCGATGACCTCGATAAACCGCAGCAGTTCCACAGGGTCGTTGTTCCCGATGTTGAAGACCCGCCATGGCGCGTCACTGGAGGACGGATCGGGAGCATCGCCTGTCCACAGGGGGTCGGGCCGTGGCACGGTCGTCATCACGCGGACGACGCCCTCGACGATGTCATCGATATAGGTGAAGTCTCGCCTCATGTCCCCCTGGCCGTAGACATCGATCGGCTCCCCGGCACGAATGGCTCGGGTGAACTTGAAAAGCGCCATGTCCGGCCTGCCCCAGGGCCCGTAGACCGTGAAAAAGCGAAGACCGGTCGTCGGTAGCCGATAGAGGTGGGAGTAGGTGTGGGCCATCAACTCGTTGCTCTTCTTGGTGGCGGCGTACAGTGATACCGGATGGTCAACGTTGTCCTGAACTCCAAAGGGGTACGAGGTGTTGGCGCCGTAGACCGAACTGGACGATGCGTAGACCAGATGCCGCACGCTCTTGTTATGCCTGCAACCCTGGA
>JBDLIO010000359.1:0-3963 GCA_039714865.1 Acidobacteriota bacterium
CCAGCCAGGATCCACTGCCACTCCTGATTTCGACAATCGTACCGGCAAGGTCAATCGAAAACCGGCCATCGTTCCCGACGGCCGGTTGGAAAATATCGGATTGAACCCGGTTTTCGTTGATCTCGAACGGCAGCTTCACGACCCCCCCGGGTGCTGGTTGCACTGCCAGCTCTGCCCCGGCACCAGGTGACACTGACCGGCGAACTGCTGGAGTTCTTCCCGCCACTCGATTCTGGGAAAGCTGACAAGATTGTCGCTCTTGCAGGCTTCGGGCAACTGACCAGCGACCTCAACCAGGCCCTCTTCGGCCAGATCGGCAACAAAAAGATGGACCGCATCGACGACGTCGGCGCCCTTGGGCGCGCCTTCGGAGGCGATCGCCTCAAGCGTCTCCATATCCTGAGGTTCGGACAGGGATTCCCAGATCAGTCCGGCGGCACAGTCCAAACCGAAAATCCTGTGCCGGGCGAGATGGATCACGACCATTTCGTCACCAACCTTGCGCCAGGCTACTCCTTGAATCCTCTCAACCTTCATCCATCACTCCAACTCTCGCCCATTGCCGGTCAGGCTGGGCCGTTATTGTATACCAGAAAGGGTTTATGGCTTGAGGCCGAAACTCATGGGGCGGAAACACCGAAGCTCCCTGCCATCGACCATGCCGTTGACCCGCCACATGCCGTAGAGCGAGCTGGAGACGATCGAGGTTCCTCCGACGGGGAATCGAACCTCGATTGAGGGCGCCAACTCTCCTTCGACACGACGTACCTCCGGGACCGCCACCGTCACCGGATAGGGATAGCCCGGCAGACGCCGGGACTGCGTGCCCTCGCGCCCGATTTCCGGGGTCACAGGAACGTCGATCTGACGGTAGAGATGCCCCGCAGGCGTAAAAAACTTCAAGGAGATGACGTGCTCCTCCTTGAACTCCGCCGGAAACACCACGTGCACCTTGATGTCGGTGGTCTCGACCGCCGAATACTTGCCGACATCAAAAACGTCGGGTTCTTCGACCGAAGAGATTGCAAATCGGGGGCAGAGGTCCTCTGCGCCGGCACCACCGGCCATCGCCACAACGGCAGCCACCATCACGATCACCGGTACGTATTTCGTCGATTTCATCATTCCTCCTACTGCAGGGGCAGGGTCACGGCGTAGACCGACCCGTCCTCGGTCCCGACATATGCCAGGCTGTTCATCCAGTCGTAGCCGGGGCTGCCGATTGTCGCAGTCCCGGCGCCCATCACTACCGACGTCACAATGCCGCCGGTGGTCGGGTTCAGTTGGTAGAGTCGACCGTCGGTCGAACCGACGTACATCGCCCCTTGATCGGCCAGGGTCAAGGGGATGGACGGTCCGCCCACCCCGCTCTGCTGCCACTCGAAGGTGACCGAGGCCCCATTGTCCGTCAGAGCCCAGACACTGGTGGTCGTCGCGAAGAAGACCTTGCGCGGCGCCCCGAAAATGAACTCGTAGTCGACATAACCCTTGACCGGACCGTCAGCGGTCGCATATCTCCATTTCATGGCGCCGGTGGCGGGATCAATTGCCATGACGACGCCCGCGTTGGTACCGACGTAGAGCACACCGTCAAACAGCACGGGCGCAGAGTCGATGTCGCCGTAGGCCTGGGACCAGACCGGGGTTGCGCTTGAGCCGTCGAATTCGATGCACCACAGGGTGTTCTCATTCACACCGGGATTCTCCCGGCTGGCAAAGTAGAGCCGGTTTGTGGCGTAGTCCACCGTCGCCCCGGCAGAGATGATGCCGATGGTGCCACCGTAACTGGTGACAGCCGATCCGTCGACAGGATTCAGCAGATACATCGAATTCCCGGCGCCGGCAACCCGAGAACCCGCAAAGAGCAGATCGTAGGCGCCGCCGAATGCCGTGAACATGCCGGCCGGAGCGCCCTGGACCAGGCCGTAGTTTGCGGCACTCTGCCACAGCGTCACACCGCTCTTGGCGTCGGCCGCGTAGACATGACCATCCTGCGACCCCAGGAAGGCCACAAGATCGGCCCCGGGAACAACCGTCGTCGGCACGATCGGAGGCCGTGATTGCGCCGGGCCGTTCATGCCCATCGGCACCCAGTCAAAGGGAGCGGTCCGCGGCCAGTCGCCCCCGCCCGCCGTCGAATTCATGCCGTGCAGAACACGGTCGTTGGACACACCGTAGGACGCGCCCGAACCTGCGGCGCCGGGGTAGAGCCCCGGAGGCGCCAGGGCCGTCGCCGAGGTGTGGTAGGCCCAGTTGACCTTGCCCGAGTTGTCAAATGGACGCGCCATTACGGTCTGACGCGAGGAGTACTCACCCGAACCATTGTCGACGAAGGCGGCGTAGTAGTAGGTACTGCCGTTCGTCAAACCGCTGTGAGTCGTCGTGTCATAGGCGCCGGCGATGCCGATCTGATCGACGAGCACAGTGCAGGTC
This sequence comes from Acidobacteriota bacterium, assembly GCA_039714865.1. Classification (GTDB taxonomy): domain Bacteria; phylum Acidobacteriota; class Thermoanaerobaculia; order Thermoanaerobaculales; family Sulfomarinibacteraceae; genus DAOWGJ01. The sequence goes on from JBDLIO010000359.1 coordinate 2,434, forward strand.
GTTGGATCGACCGGGAAAGCCGCCAGATCCCAGCAGATGCGAGTCGAGGCGTAGCCCGCAACCGGGTTCTGCCACTCGAGTTTGACGTTGCTGCCGGTCGAGCGCGCCGTGAAGTGCTCCACAGGCGAAGCCGAGGCGGCAACACATGCAGGCTCGTCAACCGACATCACCGCCCCGGTGATCTCAGCCTGACTTCCGCAGTTCTCGCTCAGGCGTATCTGGTACGTGCCGGCGCCCGTGTAAAGGCCGGTGACGTCGTAGGGGTTGGCGTCAGCGACGTTGTAGGCCTTGAGGACCGTCGCCGCTGCGGAAGGATCGACCAACTCGACCTGAGTGCAGGTCGTCGGATCACCCGATCCGGCATAGTCGATCGAGAGGTTCCAGGAATTCAGCGTTCCGTTTGAGGACGGGCCGGTCCCACCGCTGTGGGAAATGTCCACAGTCCAATTCGACGCCGAGGAAAGACCGTCGAAATCGGAATAAGGGCCGAATGTTCCATCCGTCCAGTTGATGGCCAATGCGTTGTAAACCGTCACGGTAGTGCCACTGCTGGCGTGAACCAAGTCCACCTGGAGGTTGGAACCGTTCTTCGCCGGTGGAGTCATCTCAATCGTCGTACTGACCGATGAAACCGTCTCACTTTCGACGACCGTCTGCGAGAAACTCGTCACCGCGTTCTTTCCAATCGTCGCCGGTGTCGAACCATAGTCATAAGACAGAGTTCCCCCCGCCCCACCGGTATGATTCAGCGTATAGCTCACACTCGCCGCCGCAGCCGAGGCGTAGGTGAAGGCCGGAGTAAAGGCTGACGTCGCCGATCCACTCGTAACCTGCAGCGGATCGCTCAGCTGCGTACCGCTCTCGTTGCCACCGGTCAGGATTCCGCCGACTTCAACCAGATTCGTATCCTCGAATCCGTCATTGCATGGACCGCCATGGCCGGACGCCGAATCCTCGGCACGTACGACGTAATAGTAGTTGGTCAAGCCGCTGACGGAGGTGTCCTCGTAGTAGAGGTCGGCCAAACAGCCGGCGATCAAATTCGTCGCAGGATCAGGTGTGAATCCCGGCGTTGTCGAACGGTAGACGTTGTAGACGATGCTCGGGCCGCAGTTCGAAGTTGCAGCGTTCCATTCGACACTGAGTCCACACACGTCTCCGGGCATGGTGTTGACCAACTGCACACCGGCAAAGGTCGGCACGCCGCCGACGACATCGGTCGCGGCGATTGTGGTCCCGCCACCCGAAGTGCAGCCGTAGCCGTTGGTCCCAACGACCGAGTAGTCGTAACTGGTGCCATTGACACCGGTGGTATCGACGAAGGATGTCGTGCCTTCAGCAAGGGCACCCGAAACATCAGTGACACCACGATAAACGGTGTAGGTGCGCGTTCCCGCTCCCCCATCGTTCCACGAGGTCGGCGCCGACCAGGTAACGACGACGCCCGTATCGTCACAACTGTCGAGATCGGCGGCTACGTCGATTCCTGAGTAGGTGAAGCTGTAATCCTCATCAACACCCGACGTGACA
>JBDLIO010000360.1:0-3947 GCA_039714865.1 Acidobacteriota bacterium
GGGCACCATGCGGGGCAGGAGCCCCGCGCTCCCTTCGTGAATCCTGGGCACTGGCTCGGGAATCGCGGGCCCCCACCCTCCCTGCCTGTTGCGCCGGCAGACCGGACGCGCTAGCGTCACACCATGGCACGGGATACCACCTCGGACCCCAAGGGGCACATCGTTAAAAGAATCCTCGGATCGATTTTCCCCCGGCCGGTAGTTCCCCGGACCGACGCAGACCGGCGACGTACGGTCCTCGAATTTCTCGTCCTGCACATGCGGCCGGTCCGGGTTCGTCGAAGCACTGTGCGATACACCCACACCTTCGGCCTTGGAGGCATGTCCCTGGTGCTGATCGGGCTCTTGATGGCGAGCGGCATTCTCTTGATGCTGGCGTACGAGCCCTCGCCGGACCATGCCTTCAGCTCCATCCGCTCGATCGAGAACGAGATGCTTTTCGGCTCGATGGTCCGGGCAGTCCACCACTGGAGCGCAAATATCCTGGTGGCGGTCGCTTTCCTCCATCTTCTTAGGGTCTTTTGCACCGGCGCCTACCATGGACCTCGCCGTTTCAACTGGGTCATTGGATTGGGGCTCCTGGTCGGGATTCTGGCAGCGAATTTCACCGGCTATCTCTTGCCCTGGGACCAGCTCTCCTACTGGGCCGTGACGATCTGTACCGGCATGCTCGGCTATTTCCCCGTGATCGGGGAATGGCTGCAGGCCTTCGCCCGGGGCGGCAGCGAAATCGGGCGGGGAACCCTGGTCCTCTTCTATTCCTTCCACACGACGGTCGTGCCGGTGGTGCTGATCGTCTTGATGGCCTTCCACTTCTGGCGGGTGCGCAAGGCTCGCGGCGTGGTATCGCCCCATCCCCGGGATAAACAAGAGGACGACGACTCCGAGATGGTCCTGACCCTCCCCAACCTTCTGGTCCGTGAGTTGGCGGTCGGCCTGACGGTGGTTGCGGTTGTGATGCTCGTCGCCGCCCTGTTCGAGGCGCCTCTCGGAGCGCCGGCCAACCCCGGCATGAGTCCCAACCCGGCCAAGGCCCCGTGGTACTTCATGGGCTTTCAGGAACTGCAGATCCACCTCGAGCCCCTGATTGCGGTTGTCATCCTGCCCGTATCCGGGGCGCTGAGCCTGATGCTGCTGCCCTACCTTCGATTCGATCATGAACTCTCGGGGCCCTGGTTCCTCTCCAAGACCGGACGCACCACCGGCGCCGTCGCCGCTGTGGTCGCTCTGATCGTCACTCCCCTGTTGATCCTGATCGACGAGTTCTGGCTGCAGCAGGTCGGCGGGGCCGGGTGGATCGCCGTCGCCGTCATCGCCGCTCTCATCACGGCATTCACCTATGTCATGAAGAAGAAATTCAATCCGGAGAAGGCCGAACTGGTCCAGGCCCTGTTCATCCTCTTCCTGGTCGCTTTCGCCATCCTGACGATCACCGGCGTCTGGTTCCGAGGCCCCGGCATGGCCCTCGTATGGCCGTGGATCGGGGGGTAGGGATGGCAGCCACACCGAATATCGACAGCCACAAGAAGGTCCGAAAAAGCACCGATTACCTGAAGTTTCTTTTATTACGCTGTTCACGTAACACCTGCGAAAGAAGACAGAAACGCAAAGACGCAAAGACGCAAAGACGCAAAGGTCGGAGCCCCGACGGCGCCGGTGTCGAGCCCGGAACCGCGGCCTGCAGCCGCTCTCGGTCTCCGAAGAACGACCTTCATGAGCAAGCTCATGTCGGCCGTTCTTCTCGGCCTCGGCACGCTTCGCGTGCGGCCGGGCTCGATGGAGCGTTGAACCGGGCTTTGGCGAATGAGAGCGCCGAGGGTCTGGTTCGCCTGAAGCCGCCGCAGGCGGCTGCCGTGAGGAAGGTGAAGCCGAGGCACGCTTGCGTGCCGAAGCCGTCGCCGACCGAACGGCCAGCCCCGAAGGGGCAGGCGGACGCGGGGAAACACTCCAAAACACTTCTTTGCGTCTCTGCGTCTCTGCGTCTTTGCGTTAATTTTCTTCTCTCAGGAGCTTCCGCATGAGCAGTCCTGAGTCGACCATGCGGCGGAGTCTGTTGGGCAAGATCTGGGTTGGGCTGGGCGGTCTGGCGCTTCTCGAAGGGGTCTGGGTCGTTACGGATTTTCTCAAGCCACGCAGGCGGCAACACGACGATGAAGAGGCGGCAACCCTGATCGTTGCGGGACCGATCGAGAACTTCGACCCCGGCTCGGTCACCGCTTTTCAGCAGGGAAAGTTCTACCTCGCCCGACTGCAGGACGGCGGCTTTCTCGCACTGCACCGTGAGTGCACCCACCTCGGATGCACGGTTCCCTGGATCGGCGCCGAAGAACGCTTCGTCTGCCCCTGCCATGCGTCGGTCTTCGACATCAAGGGTCAAGTGCTCAGCCCTCCGGCGCCCAGACCCCTCGATACATTCGCCGTCCGGATCGAGAACGGCATCGTCAAGGTCGATACATCTCAACCAATCAAACGGAATACTTTTTCCGATAACCAGGTAGCCAGATCGTGACTCCAGACACCCTCCGTCCCTGGAAGATCCTCGGCACGATCTCGACGGCCGTGATCGTGGCGGCAATCCCGCTGTCACTGCTCCAGGGCGACGGTCGCAATGACCAATCGAGCGACCGCCCGGACGCCACTTTCGTCGGACGAGAGAGTTGCAAGTCCTGCCACGAACTGGAGTTTTCCACATGGACGGGTTCTGATCACGACCGGGCGATGGATACGGCCACCGAAGCGACGGTCCTGGGAGACTTCAACAACGCCGAATTCACCTCCCACGGCATCACCAGCCGGTTTTTCAAGAGTGACGGCCGCTTCATGGTCACAACCCAAGGTCCAGACGGCCAACTGGCCGATTTCGAGATCACCCACACCTTCGGCGTCGAGCCCCTCCAGCAGTATCTGGTGCCCTTCCCCGGAGGGCGCCTCCAGTGCCTCAACATCGCGTGGGACTCGGACCGGGACCGGTGGTTCGACCTCAATCCCGACACGGTGATCCCTCCCGATGACTGGCTGCACTGGACCCGGGCGGCACAAAACTGGAACGGCATGTGCGCCGAGTGTCATTCCACCAACCTGAAAAAGGGTTTCGACGCCAAGACCCGGACCTACTCAACCACATGGTCCGAGATCGACGTCAGTTGCGAGGCATGCCACGGCCCCGGCTCGGAGCATGTCCGCTGGGCGGACATTCCGCCGATGGCCCGTCCCGAGATCGACGACTTCGGCCTGGTGGTCAACACCGGAGACATCAATTCTGAGCAGCTGGTCGACCTCTGCGCGCCCTGCCACTCCCGCCGGTCGGAACTGGGCGATTACGATCACACGCAGGCCGCCCTGCTGGACAGTCAGCTTCCCTCGGTGCTGGAAGAGGGTCTCTATCACGCCGACGGCCAGATCCTCGACGAGGTCTATGTCTGGGGTTCCTTCACCCAGAGCAAGATGTACCATAACGATGTCCGCTGTTCCGACTGTCACGACAGCCACAGCCTGAAGCTGAAATTCGAGGACAACGAGTTGTGCGCACAGTGCCACCGTGCCGACGTCTACGACACCCGGGAACATCATTTCCACAAGAAGATCTACGAGGGCAAGCCGTCGGACGGCGCCTTGTGTATCAAGTGCCACATGCCGGAAAGCCCCTTCATGGTGATCGACTGGCGGGCCGACCACTCGCTGCGTATTCCCAGGCCGGACCTCTCGCTGACACTGGGCACCCCCAACGCCTGCTCCCAGAAAGGCTGCCACGGCGACAAACCGCTCAGCTGGTCCGTCGATGCATTCACCAAGTGGTACGGCATGGCCAAGAAACCGCATTACGGCACGACTCTGGCCGCCGGCCGCGAAGGTCGCCCGGAGGCCCTCCCTGAACTGATCCGCATGACGGGCGACGACCTCTATCCTGCAATCGTTCGCGCGACGGCCTTGACCCTATTGGGCAGCTA
>JBDLIO010000361.1:0-3942 GCA_039714865.1 Acidobacteriota bacterium
CATCGCCGGGGCCCCCGGGATTGTCCCCGGTGCAGGGTTCCGAGTAGCTGCCGGACACCACCAGCCGCCCCGCACCATCGAAAACCTGGACACTGTCGATTCCGGAGATCGGGCTCAGTTCATCGGGGATCGGCTCATCGCCAGGGCCACCGAGGGTCAAGCCGACTACCACGTTGTCGTCGCCGAAAATAGGCATCATCTCACCGATACTGACACCGTCTATATTAACGAAATAGGTCATTGCATCTTCTGTTTCCCAGAAGATGATGAAAAGATTCTCTTCGATGACATGGCCGTCGATTGTGCTCATCCACCACAAGGAGTCTCCGCCATGTCCGCCGGCGTCATTACAAAGACCGGTGGCATCACCTTCGAAATCCCACTCCATGCTGCACGGTTCGGCGAAGGAGCCGGCGACGATGAGTGTTCCCTGGGCGTCGCGGATTTCAACGACATCGATGTCGGAGACCGGACGGACTTCTTCGGGAAGGAGGACCTGTCCGGCAAAGATCGGATCGGATGAGAAGTCAACCCAGAGGGAGCCGCCCTCATCGGCATCAAAGAACCCGAGATCGAAGCCGTCGACGATGATTTGGTGCGACGACTCAGGTTCGAGTGAGAATGCCGTCACCATCAGTTGTTCGGTTCCGTCGTTCCAAATGAACCAGCCGACTTCTCCCGACGCTCTGCCGTCAGTGGCCGGACAGAGTTCGGTGTAGCTTTCATCGACGGGCAGCGGCGGGTCCGGAATGTCGTCACAGCCGTCGATGAAGCTGCCGGCGACAATGGGTGCGCCATCGGGAGAGACCAGGGAAACCTGGTCGATTGCGGAGACCGGTCGGATCTCGGCGGGGAGAGGCAAGACGTCGCCGCCCTGTCCGGGGCCGCCTCCGCCCGAGGGGTCGGACGAGAAATGCAGGAAGAGGTCGCCCCGGTCAGAGGCGGCGAAGGCGCCGAGGTCATGACCGTCGACGATCAGGTTCAAGGCGCTGTTGGGATCGAGTCCGAAGACATCGACGAAGAAGTTCTCGGTTCCGTCGTCCCAGACGGTCCAGCCTGTCATGCCGGCTGCGAAAGTACCGGGATCGACGGGGCAAAGGTCAGTGTAGCCCTCGTCAACCGGGAGAGGCGGGTCCGGGATGTCGTCGCAGCCGTCGACGAAGCTGCCGGCAACGATCAGTGCGCCATCGGGAGAGACCAGCGAAACCTGGTCGATTGCGGAGACAGGTTGAATCTCGCCGGGGAGGGGCAAGACGTCGCCGCCCTGGCCGGGACCGCCTCCGCCCGAGGGATCGGACGAGAAGTGCAGGAAGATATCACCCCAATCGGAGGCGGTGAAGGCGCCGAGGTCATGACCGTCGACGATCAGGTTCAACGTGCTGTTGGGTTCGAGGCCAAAGGCGCCGACGAAGAATTCCTCGATCCCGTCGTCCCAGACGACCCATCCGGTTTCGCCGAACGCAAACGCCCCGGGGTCAACGGGACAAAGCTGGGTGTAGCCCTCCTCCACCGGAATAGGTGGGTCAATCCAGTCACAGTCCTCACCATTCGTGCCGGATCCGACGACGACGCCACCTGAAGTCAGGTCAACCGTTTGCACCTGATCAAGGGGTGGAGCATCCGGCGGGAACGGAAGGTCGCCGGGAATCGGCTCCGAAGAGAAGGCCACAAAGAAATCACCGAAGGGGCTGGTCGGGGCGGATCCCATCAGGGTTGAATCGAACGTAACATCGATCATGGCATCCGGAGGCAGCTCAAAGGCGGAAACCATGGCGACCTGCAGGCCGTCGGCGAAGACCACCCAATCCATCGAGCCGATCATCATATTGGCGTCACCGCCGCAGATAGAAATATAACCACTTCCGACCGGGTCACCGCCGCCACCGCCACCACCACCGGTGCAGGGGTCGTCAAAGTTGCCGAAAAGTACCGTGTTCTGGCCTGGTGTGACGATCAGGATTTCGGCGATGTCGGTCACTGGATCGAGTTCAGGGGGGAGCGGGATGCCGGCTCCAGGATCATTGCCGGCGATCAAGAAGAAAGAGCCCCATTCGTCGGTGACGGTGGGTCCAATTGGGATTCCGTCGGCGATCACCATCAATTCGATCGAGGGCGCCAGGCCCCAGCCCTCCGCCATGAACATCTGAAAGTCCCCATCAACGGTTACGGTTGCCTGACCGGAACTCTGTGGGTGATTGCCGCACAACGGAGTCGTCTCGATCTGCTCGCGCTTCGCGTGATCGGGTCCAGAGAAACCCATGAGACCGGTCGCGAGATCAACGACCGTCAGACCGCTGAGACCGGAGGCAAAGGGCCGTCCCGAGTTGCGGACCATCACCGATCCTTCGATCCGGATTCGGTCGGTGATCCGTGCAGAGTAGCGGCCGTTTGAGTCTGCGGAGAATGCGTAGACCGGCGTTTGCCCGGCGAGGACCATGTACCGTGACTCGGGGGTGAGGCCGAAGGCCTCGATCTGGAGGAATCCACCTTCAGATTCTCCTCGGACAAGGCGAATGGCGCCGGTCTCCAGATGGACCACGCCCTGATCGAGAGCCACTGTCGTTGAAGTGCGGGTGGTGACCACCATGGCGCCTGGGTTGGAAAGGCTGCCCTCAAGCCTGGGTTGGATACCAGCCCCAGCCTGGCCTGTGAGAGCCATGATTGTAAGAAGGACCACAAAGTTCAGGATCGTTCGGTTCCGAGTTTTCATCTCGAACCTCCTTTCGATTTGGTTCAGATGTCGTCTCAATCCGGTTTTTGATACTCCGCTTTTCAAAACACCGGTGACGGTGGTCACAACCAAAAAGGGAATGAACGTTGCACGTTCAACAAGCCTGTCTTGATTCGGCTCTGCGTCTCCGTGTCTCTATGGTTCCGGCGCCGCCGGATCAGTCCGTCAGGGGGGGCTGGCGGTCCGCGATCTGGAAGACGGCATCACCACTGTCGTTGTCTACACGGGAAGAATACGCGATGAAGCGCGCATTTGATCCCGGCGCGGCCGAGACATTCAGGCGCAATCCCGAGGAGTGGTCCGCGGCGTCGATGGCGGACAACACGCGGTTGATCTGGTGGTGGGAAAAGGGTGGCAAGGTCAACCGAATGGGATTGCCGACAGGGGATGTGCCGTCGAATGCCGACAGGTCCACCTCGAGCACGACCCCGGACACGTTACAGATGCCGACATTCGTGCGGAACACGTCATTTTCGACGAGAGCAAAAAGATAGGCGATATCGGCGTTGGGCTCCAGACCGGGCGCCTCGTCGTCGCCCAGTCCCCAGTTGGCCGGCACGGCGGGTACTTTCTGCCCAAACGTGCCGACGGCGCTCCCGGTGTTCGTGATGTAGGAGTGGGCGATGATGTTCTCGGAGGCAATCAAATCCACGGAGCCGATGGCCGCTTCTGTTTCAAATGTCTCCAGGAGGAGGTCCTCGACGACGAGCACGCTGCGGGCAGGGATGAGGGCCTGAGCCGACGCTGAAGGAGTCGTATTGTCCAATCCCGACTGGTTGAAGTAGAGAGCGACCTGGGCCTCTCGGACACCGGTATTGAAGATTTCGACTGATGTCACCCATTCGGTTCCCGCAGCACCCGGCCCGCGACCAACAACCGGAATAACGAGGTCGTTCGCTGCCATGGAAGGAACGTCGAACGACCGTGTCGTGGACGCAAACAGGGCCGGCACGCCAGTCTGGTTTTGAAAGACATCAGATTGAGAGGTGCCGATGTCGCCATCGGCTTCGAGCACAAGCCCCGTTGTGCTTCTGTCGGCACAATTGGTGTCGGGGCAGTAGCAGCCGATGATGTCGTTTCTGGAAACTGGAATGGAACACCGGAAGGTCCCTGTTTCTCCCGGAGGCAACGTGGTCAACGATGATGCCCCGACCAGAACCAGGCGATTCCCCTCCGGGCGAAAGACCTTGAGCATGGCCCGGCCCCCATGG
>JBDLIO010000362.1:0-3935 GCA_039714865.1 Acidobacteriota bacterium
TAACCAAGCGGATCGGCTCGGAAAAAGCCACCCAGGCGATCAGGGCTCCCCAAATGAACGTGGACGCGTAGATCGGATAGAGGACGCTCATCGCTCCGCCGCGCTTGAAGGCCGCGACGAAGAGCACCATCACTCCGATGTAGCAGACCACGCCGCCGAGGAGGAGCAGGCATGACGACCGACCCAAAAATGACCGCCGCGATGACCGCCGTGGTGGTGGACGACGAGGAGCGCGCGCGGCGCCGGCTGGCGCGCATGCTCGAGGACTGGCCCTCGGTGGAGCTTTCGGCCCAGGCCGAAAACGGCGCCCAGGCGGTGGCCGCGAGCCAGTCGCTGGAGCCCGACATCGTCTTCCTCGACGTCCAGATGCCCGGCAAGACGGGCATTCAGATGTTGCATGAAATCGGCCCCGATCGTGTGCCTGCAGTTATTCTGGTGACGGCATTCGAGGAGCACGCACTCGACGCCTTCGAATTGAGCGTGGTCGATTACATTCTCAAACCGATCGAAACGGATCGATTCCTGGTGGCTTTGGACCGTGCGAGGGTGCGCCTAGAACGTGTCCAGGCGGTGCAACTCACAGGTCAGATTCAAAATCTAATCGAGACCGTGGCGCCTGCCGCCGGCGATACTCTCCGGCAAGATGACGATGCCCTCCCCCCATCGAAGAGCTATATTTCCCGGTTCCTGGTTTCAGACGGCGCTGGTGAACGGCCTCTCAGCGTTTCGGAGGTTAGCTGGATCGAAGCTGCAGGCGATTACGTCAGGCTGCATGTGGGGCCCAATTATCATCTCGTAAGAGACAGCATGAACAACCTCGAATCAGCCCTTGATCCTTACTTCTTCGGCCGAATTCACCGTGGCGCCATCATTCGTTTCGATCACGTCCGTGAAATCGTACCGACCCAACACGGCGATGCCGAGGTTTACCTCATAGACGGCACGAGGCTGAAACTCAGCCGAAGTCATCGAGAACAATTCCGCAGAGCTCTTGGAAGTTCGCCGTCATAAATTCAGGGTAAGCGGTCGGGCGAACGCTCTTCAGGTCCATCTCAGCGATCTATTTCGCAGTTTGCCGCAAACCAGTTGCTCATGACCTCAAGGCCTCCCATGCTTATCCAGTGAGAGTCTCATTACAGATGGTCATTGAGGGAGGAGTCTGAAATGGATATGAAGATTAGAATGTTGCGGGTCGCCACTTTGCTGGCATTGGCAGGAATGCTCGTCATCACACCGAGCGCCACCGTTTTCGCCCAAGGTGACATCACCGGGGCTGTGTTCGTTGAGGTTGTCGACGAACAGGGCGAGGTCATGCCCGGGGTCTCTCTTTCCTTGAAGAGCGACGCGATCACGCTCAGCGGCGTTTCGGACGCACAGGGCCAATACCGCTTCGGCTTGGTCCCCGCGGATATATACAGTCTTCGGGCGGATCTTCCTGGCTTTGCGCCGACGGGGATGGACAAAATCAACGTCGCCTTCGGCTCGACCTATTCGGCAGAGCTTGTTCTCAAAGGTATGGAATTTGCCGGCGAGGTCACAGTGACATCGGCGCCGCCGCAGATTGACACAACCCTCCCGACCACAAAGGACTCGCTGTCATCGGAGTTCATCCAAGAAATCCCTTTGCGAAATCGAAATTTTGAGGAGCTGGTCAACCTCATGCCCGGGGTTTCCGGCGGCATGGTCCAGGGTTCACGAAATACCTCCACCGGCTTTCGGATCGATGGAGCGTCGAACGTCGATCCTTACGGCTCCGGTGTCGCGATCACCTTCAGTCAGAGCGCTATTGATCGTTTCGAACTCGTGCCCAACGGTTTTGAAGCACGATACGGTGAGTTTTCCGGCGGTGTCGTCAACGTGACCACCCGCAGCGGCAGCAATGATTTCGTCGGTCACCTTGGCTACTTTTTCCGTGACGACGGTTTCGTCTCCGACCCGCCCGTCGAATACCCGGGCCAACTCCACGACACTGCGCCGGATACACGCCGTTTCGTCGAGGGGGCCATCGGTGGCGCCATGATCCCGGACAAGCTCCACTATTTCGCCACCCTCGAATACCGTGTATCCGAGGTTGGTGGTGTCTTCTCCGAATCTACCGTTGATACGGATACCTACCTCGGTTCATTCAAGCTCAACTGGATGCAGGATACGAAGAATCAATGGACATTCTTCACTGCGTTCAATTCAGGCGATATCAAGAACATCGTTCTCGCGGACCCCTTCGTTGCACCCGAGTTCAACGCCGACAAGACTGATGACCGGTTCATGCTGTCGGTCCAGCAGAGTCACATCTTCTCCGACAACCTCTTTCTGGAGTCACAGTTCTCCTACCTGGGCTCAGACCAGGAAACGTTGCGTGCGGATCCCGATGCCCACGTTACCGTCTACACCTTCACACCCTCCGGCACATTCACCTCAGGGCGGTACACAAGCGATGGCCAGCGAAGCGTTGATCGCTTCCGCCTCCAGGAGACCTTGAGCTGGTTCCTCGATAGCCATGATCTTCGATTTGGCGTCGATATCGGGCACCTCTCTTCTGGATTCGACCAGACTATTGGTCCGACACGTTTTGATTTCCGGCAGACCGGCTGGGATGCCGCGTTCCACTACACCTTCGACGATGTCATGTATGACGAAAGTGGCCTTGAGGGTGCGATTTACGCGCAGGACGGTTGGCGGTTGTCTGATCGTGCCGTCATCAACTTTGGCGGCCGCTTGGAGTACCAGGACATCACTGGGAACACCGATTTCTCTCCGCGCCTCGGTTTCGCTTGGGATGCCACCGGCGACTCTAAAACAAAGATCTATGCCAACGCCGGACGATTTGTCGAAAGGGTTTACGACCGCTATCTCGAGTGGAGTTCACAGCCCGGCGGCAGTTATAGCATCGTTTTGAATCCCCAAGGGCCCCTCGCGGATGGCGATGGAATCCCGGTTGGGTCATTTGGATATCGTGTTGGTGATGACAATCCGACCCCGTATGCGGACGCCTGGTCGATCGGCGCCGAACGGCTCCTCGGCAATGACTACCGCGTAGGCATCAGCTACACCGACAAGAAACTCGAAAATCAGTTGCTGACCTACTATGTCGCCGAAGACTATGCGGATTGGTACGAGTTCCGGGCGGACGGCTCGGGTTCGTACGAGGGTCTGGATCTCACCTTCTCCAAGTCCTACTCGAACAACTGGCAGGCCCTCGCCAGCTACACCTATTCGAAATCACGCGGCATGGGGAGCCACCTCGGTACATTCTACGGTCCAACTCAGATCCCGCCTGCGAGTGCACTGGAAGATACGGACCGGACCCATCTGTTCAAGGTTTCCGGAACGTGGAATCTTCCTCTGGGCTTTCTCATGTCCGGAACCTTCAGTTATTCGTCCGGCCTTCCATATTCGATTATTGGAAACAATGTCGACAACGAACCCATCTACATCGGTGGTCGAAACTCCCAGCGCATGCCCTCCGTACAATCGCTGGACATGACGCTCCAGTGGGGCGTCGATATTGCAGATACCCGACTGACACTGGTCTTCGAGGGATTTAATCTGACGAACGAGGAAAACGTCACCGGTGTCACGACAGGAGAAGTCGGTCATGGCGAACCCATCGCGTTCGACATCTCGAGAACCTACCAGCTCGGCGTGAAGTTCGACTTCTAATCTCGTTTTTCCTCTCGTCCGCTCCCCGCAATGGGGAGCGGGCCTTTTCCTCCGAAGCTCTTGCTGTACGGGCGCTGGAGGGGCACGACCATCCGGAGGTTCACAATGCATCGAGTGATGACAACTTTCTTCCTTGTTCTCGCCGCCCTGGCGGCCGGCTGCGGCACGCCGCAGGACTCACCGACGACGGCGTCGGATGCCACCTCCGAGATTCAGTGGTTCGACGGCTCGGTGCAAGAGGCATTCGCGGCGGCAAACACCGAGGGCAAACCGGT
>JBDLIO010000363.1:0-3929 GCA_039714865.1 Acidobacteriota bacterium
GGTCGATGGCACCCGACGACCGGATGGGGATTCTGGGTCCGGCGCCGACGGGAAGGCCTCTGTTCTACCGAAGGAGTATCCAGCCGATCGAGGCGATCAACCAGCGTGGGGACCCCGTAACCGAGGCCGTTCTGACGGCGGACCTCAGGGCGGCGCCGGTTGGAGCTCTGGATCATCGCTTTATAGGTCTGCTGAAGGACGAGCATGTCTTGACCCTCCGGTTTGACCGCGGGCTCGACAATTTTGGGGACGACCTCGCCCTGATGATTGATGGATGGATCGAGTACCCCTACTCTCAGACCGGTTTTGCCGCCTGGCAGGCGGGGGCGGCCTTCGAGGCGCCGACCCTCGAGGCCCGGGGGCGCGACGGCGTGTGGAAGACGGTTCTTGAACAGTGGGGATACCCGGCGGGTATGCCGCGCCGCATGGCCGTGCCTTTGCCGCCATTGCCTCCGGGCACGACCGAACTGCGGCTGAGAACCAACCAGGAGATCTACTGGGATCGTGTGGCTCTTGTGGCACTCGAAAGCTGTCCGTTGGCCGTTCGGACTGAGCTTCCGTTGGTCGAGGCACGCCTGGAGCAAACCGGGTTCGCCCTGAGAACGACCGGGGAGCAGCATCTGCCTAATTACGATTACGCTCGTCGGGCGCCGGTGTGGGATACGCGGTCCCAGGAAGGCTGGTACACCCGCCTCGGACCGGTTGAGCCCCTGCTGTCCGCTGCCGACGGCGCAACGGTGATCTTCGGACCGGGCGAAGAGGTGCACATGGAATTTGCTGTGCCGACAGGCCCCCCGGCCGACGCCTCTCACCGGTCCTACGTTCTCGAAAGCGAAGGCTGGTGCAAGGACATGGACCTCTACACCAAGGACGGAGAGACCCTCGGACCGCTTCCTGGCGTCGAACGCGGCGGTGCAGAGCGGATTGCTCTGATCGAGACTTTCAATACCCGGTATCGCCAGGGCAGAGACTGATGAGAGCGTGGTTCCTTGCCGTGATGGTCGCTGTGGCCTTGCCGACGGCCGGGCAGGACACGGTCTTACCGTGGGAGGTATGGAAGGATCCGGGGGTCATCGCCCGGATTCGTCCCGATGTCCGGATGATTCTGTCCTCAAGTGTGGCGCCTGACGGTGGCCCCTTCGACCGCCATAGCGAAGGAGATTCCCGGTTTATCCGGGTCATTGACGGCGAAGGTGTGATCTTCGAGGCCGAGGGCGCCGGCGCCGTCACCAGGATTTGGATGACCCAGGGTGAGGGTGTCAGTGCCGATCTCGATGAGGAGATCCGCCTGAGGGTCAGGATCGACGGCGCCGACGATCCGGTCATCGACCTCTCGCTGCCGGAATTCTTCGGCGGCGAGATCCCACCCTTTCTCGAGCCGATGGTGCTCGATCGGCGCCGGTCAGGCGGCGGCAACGTTTCATACATACCGTTACCCTTTCGCACGGGTTGCAGAATTTCCCTGGTCGGTGCCGGCAAGGCCAAGATCTGGTTTCAAGTCTCAGCCACGCTGCTGGAGAAACCGGACGGTGTCACCAGTTTCACCGGCACGGAGGATCTTTCCGAGTGGCGGCGCATGCTGGCCCATCCAGGCACCGATCCGTGGGCAGCGGAGTCCGGGGAAACGGTCTCGGGCACTGTCGTCTTGGAGCCGGGGGAAGCGAAGGTGTTGGCGGCATTCGACGGCCCCGATCAGATCACCGGCATGGTCCTGCGTATGCCTTCCCGCCGGTTGGGGGAGGTCGTCATTCGAATGTCCTTTGACGGGCAGACGACGGTAAACATGCCGCTTCCGTGGTTCTTCGGCATCGGTCGGCCTTCGTGCCGGCCTGTGCGCTCCCTCTTTATCGGGGGTGATCAGGGAGAGGTCTACAGCTACTTCCCGAAGCCGTTTCACTCGAGGGCTGAGGTTGAGGTTGAGTTGTCATCGGCCTCGGCAGAGGGTCTCAAGCTCGGGTTTGCCGTTCGTCGGATGGGGCGTGCCCCTGCCTCGGATGCGGCTCTCTTCAACACTCAAATGATCGATGTGCCGGGCTCCGTGCCGGGCCGTGACGCAGTGCTCCTTGACCTGGTGGGGCCGGGGCGTCTGGCGGGACTTGCCGTGACGGCGGGCTCGACCTCTTCGGCTGGATGGGCTTTTCTCGAGGGTGACGAGACTCTTCGGATAGATGGAGAAGACTCACCCTCGTGGCGGGGAACCGGGGTCGAGGACTTTTTCGGCGGTGGTTTTTACTTTCGGATTGACCGCGGCAGGCCCGGGATCTTTCGTCAGGCCTTGCACGGCATGACCTGCATCGGGGGGACGGCGGAACGTCCGTCGATGAGTCTCTACCGCCTGATGCCGACCGACGGCCCGATCTTTGATCGCTCGCTGCTTTTCGAGGTGGAAGGCGGTCCGACGGGCGATGTACCCGTCCGGTGGCGTGGGGTTGCATGGTGGTACGGTTCGAAGGAACAGACTCGGGATGCGGGCGAGAATTCCGTGGCTAATGCCGTATTCGTTCAATCTGCGAAAACCCCGAATCTCACCGCATCTTCCGTCCCTCGTGACGAAAACCGGTGAGAAGCGCGGGCTAGCTGTCAACCAGGCTTTCCAACAACGTATCCTCGGCCAACCTCGGCTTGGTGATGTGGCCGTGGCCTTGATTCCTTTCGTTCCACTCGTCAATCGTGGAGATCGCGTTGGGATTGCGGGCCCAGGCGCGTCGGCTGACACCGCACATCGTGTCCCAATCGAGGGCGGTGTCGAGAATACGGTCGACTCTTTCAGAGCCATCAAGGACCAGGCCGAAACCGCCGTTGATTGCCTTGCCGGTCCCGACGCCTCCGCCGTTGGAAAGGACTGCCATCGTCATGCCGCGGGCGGTATTGCCTGCCCAGCATTGGTGGGCCATGTCGGCGGTTTGATTGGAGCCGTCGTAGATGTTGGCGGTTTCCCGGTAGGGCGAGTCCGTTCCGCCGGTGTCGTGGTGGTCGCGGCCCATCATGACCGGCCCGATTTCACCGTCGCTCACCATGCGGTTGAAGGTCTTGGCGATCCGAGTGCGGCCCTCGGCGTCCGAGTAGAGGATGCGGGCCTGCGTGCCGACAACCAGGGCGTTTTTCTCCGCATCGCGGATCCACTGCCAGTTGTCACGGTCCTGCCCGCGGCGCGTCGGGTCGATGCATTTCATTGCCGCGTGATCGGTCTTGCGGAGGTCCTCGGGGCGGCCCGACAGGCAGACCCAGCGGAAGGGGCCGTAACCGAAATCGAAGCACAGGGGCCCCATGATGTCCTCGACGTAAGAGGGCCAGATGAAGCCGCGCGAGGGGTCCTTCCCGTCAGCCGTGATGGCCGGTTCCCCGGCGTCGTACACAGCCTTCATGAAGGCGTTGCCGTAGTCCCAGAACTTGGCACCCTTGGCCGTCAGGCGCTTGAGTACACGGAAGTGGCGCTTGAGCGATTGGTCGACCAGGCTTCGGAATCCGCTGGGGTCGGCGGCGAGGATCTCGCGTCCCTCGTCGAAGGACACTCCGGCCGGCGTGTAGCCACCCTCGTAGGGGACATGGCAGGAGGTCTGGTCGGAGATCAGGTCGACTGAGATGTTGTGTGAGTCGATGTACTCCAATAGATCGACGACATTGCCTTGATAGGCGATCGAGAGTGCCCGGCCGGCCGTGGCGGCATCGAGCATCCACCGGACGGCCTCGGCGACATCGTCGGTCCGCTCAGAGACCCAGCCCTGGGAGTGGCGGGTCTCGACCCTTGAGGGGTCAACTTCGGCGATGATGCCTGCGCCCCCGGAGATCTCCAGGGCCTTGGGCTGGGCGCCGGACATGCCTCCGAGACCGGAAGTGATGAAGGTCTTGCCCTGAAGGTCGCCGTCTTCCGGCACATCAAGGTAAAGCCGGCCGGCATTGAGCAGGGTGATGTAGGTGCCGTGCACGAT
>JBDLIO010000364.1:0-3922 GCA_039714865.1 Acidobacteriota bacterium
GGTCGTGGAGGGGTCGATGCTCGCCTGAGCAGGAGCGTCGGTGTCGGCGATCGGGCCCGTAATCATGGCCATGAGGCCGTCGATCGCGCCGAAGCGCCAGGCGGCGTAGCCGGTGACCGTCAGAAGGGCCACGGCGACGACCGCAGCAATGGCGAGACCGAGGGCCAGCCTGGAATTGCCGTTTGATGACGGGGCCTCGGTCACTGGTGCGGCGACCATTTCGGGTTCCTCCGTCTCGTCGGGTTCGACCGGGGCCGTCACAGGGATTTCTGGAAGTGGGGGAGGTGGAGGTTGGCTGCCGGGAAGCTGTTTGCTGTCCACCCTGAGGGTTGGGTCGGTGTTGAGATCCTTCAGGCTTGCTGAGGCCTCCGCGCCGGCGGCACCTGCTCCTCCACCGACCACGGCCGCCACCACCGCACTGAGGTCGCTGCCGGCGCCACCGGTCGTTTCGAGCCAGCTCTGAAGGTCGGCGGTCAAAATATCGCAGTCTGCGTAGCGTTCCTCCCGTTTTTTGGTCATCATTTTTTTCAGGATGGATTGCAGAGCTTCCGGGACTTCCGGTCTCAACTCGCCAACGTCTTTGGGTTCCACGTCGATGATCTGTCGAAGCAGGGCCAGGGGTGAATCTGCCTTGAACGGCGTTATCCCGGTCAGCATCTCGTAGAGGGTCACACCGAGCGAGTAGATGTCGGCCCTGTGGTCGACATCCTCGTCCAGACATTGTTCCGGTGAGAGGTAGCCCGGGGTCCCCATGAACATCCCGGTGGCTGTCAGACGCGTCGCCCCTTCAGCCAACAAGGCGAGTCCGAAATCGGTGATCTTCACCAGACCGCGCTCGTCGACCATCAAATTGGCCGGCTTGATGTCCCGGTGGATGATGCCGTGAGAGTGGGCGGCACCCAGTCCTGCAGCTGCCTGCAGGATCAGCCGAGCGGCGGCCGCCGGATCCATAGGGCCTTGGCTTTTGATCATCTGCTGGATCGAGGTCCCTTGCACATACTCCATGGCGAAGCAGTGCCGGCCGTCGAAATCGTCGATCGAGTAGATCTGTACGATATTTGGATGATTGAGGGCGGCGGCGCTCTGCGCTTCGCGCTTGAAGCGCTCGACGTAGCTCTCATCTTCCGAAAGATGTTGGCCGAGCACCTTGAGTGCGACGAATCGATTGAGACTCTCTTCGTGGGCTTTGTAGACGACGCCCATGCCGCCGCGTCCCAACTCGGAGACGATTGAATAGTGACCGATACGTTCTTCCATGGTTCATCCCTCTCGTAATTCAATTCATGCTATCACGCTGGGAAGCCGGGAGGCTGGGAGGCAGGGCGGGGTGCGGGTTGAGCACCACGACCCAAACGCCAGAGAGGTGGTCTCCGTAGACTCACTGAAAGCAGGCGCAAAACGCTGCTTTCCCCTCCTCCTTCCCCGCCACCCCGCCGATCGTCGGCGGGGTTGGTGGTATAGAACTCTCAGCTGAGCTTCTTGCAAAAATCAATCGGCACGATGCGGGCCAGGCAACCGCGCTCCCACCGCGAGACCTGGGGCATCGTAGATGGAGCGCGGGGCTCCTGCCCCGCAACGAGCGCCCCCTCGTTTCGCCCTTTTTGCAAGAGGCTAAGCTGTCAGCAACAAGGCTGACGGCTACCGAGTGTGGGCGACGACCAGCCGAAACGACGTGTCGGGAGCGATGCCCATGCCGTCCCGGTTGGTTCCGTACTGGATTTCGGTCATCCAGCTCCGGCCGAGGTTGCAACGCCGGCGGCCAAGACCCCAAAGAAATTCAGACGAAGAATCATTCTCATAAATATACTCGAATAGAATATTTTCATGGTTCTCAGGCCAGTCGATTGACACAGGTCAACGGCAGGGGATGATGGAGGCGGGAGGTGCGATGCGCATCGCGATAGCTCAGCTCAACTTTACGATCGGGGCCTTTGACGCCAATTTTGCCAAGATCCGAGAGGCGGTCACCCAGGCCCGGGCAGAAGGCGCCGAGTTGGTTGTCCTGTCGGAGTTGGCCACGGTGGGCTACCCCCTGGTGGACCTGGTCGAGCGCAAGGACTTCGTCGACCGGAACCTCGAGCAGTTGGAGCGTTTGGCCGGCCTGAGTGATGACGACTTCGGGCTTGTCGTGGGCTTTGTCGATCGCAACCGGCGGGATGAAGGGAAGGCACTGCACAATGCCGCAGCGTTGTTGTGGCGGGGCCGTCTCGCCGGGGTCGTTCACAAGTGTCTGCTGCCGACCTACGACGTATTCGACGAGGCGCGGTACTTCGAGCCCGGATGCGGCAACCCATTGTTGGAGTTCAAGGGTGTGCGGTTGGGCGTGACGATTTGTGAGGATGCGTGGAGCGACCCGGAGCTTTGGGACCGTCAGCTTTATGGCCGGGACCCGGTGCTCGAAGCGGCCGACAAGGGCGCCGACATGCTGATCAACCTCTCGGCCAGTCCGTTCACCCTGGGCAAGGCGGACCTTCGGCGGGACATGATCAGGCGACACGCCGCGTCAACGGGACTGTTCTTCGTCTACGTCAACCAGGTCGGCGCCAACGACGAGTTGGTCTTCGACGGGCACTCGATGATCATCGACGGTCGGGGAAACGAAGTGGTCAGGGCTCGGGCTTTTGAGGAGGATCTCCTGACCTACGATATTCCCGCAGAAAAGAGGGGAGCACAAGGTGCGGCCGGCGTCCCCGGCGAGCTGCGGGTGTGTTCGGCAGACGCCGAGGACCAGGCATTGTCCGCCCTGCAGCTCGGTCTCAAGGACTACGTTCGAAAATCGGGATTCGGCAAGGTTGTGCTGGGCCTCTCGGGGGGCATCGATTCGGCACTGGTTGCCGCCGTCGCTGCACGGGCGCTCGGCCCGGAGAACGTCGTCGGCGTGGCGATGCCCACCCGGTACTCCTCCGAGCACAGCCTCGACGATGCCGAAGCACTGGCGCGAAACCTGGGCATCGACTACCGGGTAATTCCGATCGACACGATGTTTCAGACGATGCTGGACGGGTTGGCGCTTGAATTCGAGGACTGTGAAGAGGATGTGACCGAAGAAAACATCCAGGCGCGAATCCGCGGCATGGTTCTGATGGCGCTGTCCAATAAATTTGGACATCTGGTACTGGCCACGGGGAACAAGTCGGAGATGGGGGTCGGATACTGCACGCTCTACGGTGACATGTGCGGGGCCCTGGCTGTGATTTCCGATGTGTCGAAGACCTGGGCTTACCGGTTGTCTGAGTGGATCAATCGGGAGGGCGTGGTCATTCCCGAGTCGACCCTGGGCAAGCCGCCTTCCGCAGAGTTGCGCCCAGACCAGAAGGATGAGGACTCTTTGCCGCCGTATGAGGTGCTGGATCGTATTCTCGAGGGCTGGGTCGAGGAACGCCTGTCGGTGGCCCAGTTGGTTGCCGAGGGCCTTGATCCTGGTGTGGTCGAAAAGATTGTCAGCCTGATCGACGGCGCGGAGTACAAGCGCCGTCAGGCCGCCCCGGGCATCAAGATCTCGTGCAAAGCGTTCGGCATAGGCCGGCGGTATCCGATCGTCGCGGACTATTCCAGCTTGCACAGGTAGGCCTGCCTCACCACCGAAGCCGGGAGGGCCGATCCCGAATCCGAGCCGTTCCCGTTGCCGTGCCCGTTGCCGAGCTTCCTCAGATCCTGATCCAACTTGCGATGGCGTCAATGGTCATTGTCGATGATAGACAGGGCATCTACCTTCCTCTCGTTTCTCGAATACTGCAGGCAAACCCGAGTTCCGTAAGGTGTTGGCCCTTCCGGCCGGATCTCAAGTGCGGTTCTCCCTTCTGCTGCAACGATCAAAATCATTGGGTTAGCCCGACCTTCTCACCGGTTTTCGTCGCGAGGTGCGGAAGACGCGGTGAGATTCGGCGTTTTCGCAGAATGAGTGAGTGAGGCGTACCCGACG
>JBDLIO010000365.1:0-3905 GCA_039714865.1 Acidobacteriota bacterium
GTCGGCTGCGGCAACATCGGCGCGATCGTCGCCAACCGCGCCCAGGGCCTTAAGATGAGGGTGATCGCATACGATCCGTTCGTCTCGCCCGAACGCGCCGCCGAGCTCAACCCGACCATTGCACTGATCCCGATCATCGCCAGTCAGATCGAACTCGAGGGCGCCCGGTGGCTTGCCGAACACGAGGCCGGGCGGGCCGGTCCCCTCTTCGCCGAGTCGATCAACCAGGCCGAGCGTGCCATCGAGGCCCAGGAGGGCTACCCCTTGACCCACCTGTGCCTCGCACGAGCCCGCTTCTGGCGCGCAAGGTGGCGCCATGAGGGCGGCCGCAACCCGCAGGCCGACCTCGAAGCCGCCCTGGCTTCGGCCGATCGCGCCCTCGAACTGCAGGCGAATGACGCAGAGGCGCACGCCGTCCGCGCACGGGTCTTCGCCCTTCAGGCAACACTTGGCGGAGGGGGCGAGGCCAGCGCCGCCAACCTCGAACGGGCACGAGCCGAGCTCGCACGAGCCATCGAGCTCCTGCCGACATTAAGGCAGGATCTTGCCGACCTCATCGACGTGATCGGCCTTCCGGAGGAGAGGCCGTCCGCCGGGGCGTGACCCGGACAGGTTTGTCGGGACCACTCGCGCATGGATTACCATGGTGCCGCCACCGCTTACCGACTCGTCGCCACGGTCGACAACCGCCGCATGAAGGCCCTTGAGATTTGACCCCATAGGCTCTCGCCATGACCGCCTGGGCAGAGATCGTAACGACGGCCGATCACTGCGAATCTTACCTTTCCCTCTCTTCGCTCCAGTGTTGTCCGCCCGCAAGGCGCAAAAACCACTGAGAAGTGCGAGCTAAGGCCCCCCGACCGTACCGGACCACTGGTCTGTGCTCCCGTTCTCGAATCCGTCCGAGAACAGAGGGGGCTCCGCACCGGTGGTGGTCTGGACCAGGATGTTGTCCACCCACCAACCATCGGCGCCGACCGACCCGTCGCAACCGAGCCGAAAACGAATCCACAGGTCGGTCGATGCCATCGCCGACAGGTCAACCACGGTTTGCACGGTCCCGGGGGAGTCCGCGGTCCACGCCTGGCGACCGGCCAGCGGATTGCTCGTGCTCCCGCTCAAGGTCCCCGTGTAGCCGCCTTCGACAAACGCTCCTCCTGCAGCGAGCACGTCCTGCCAGGTGGCGCCATCGTTGGAGAGTTCGAGCACACCGCCATCCCAGAAGGTAGAGCTTCCTTCGAAGCCCCAATGGTGGTCGAAGACCAGGGTCGACACGTCATTGAGAGCAAAAGGACCTGCAACCAGACGGTCATCCTTGACCGCGTCGTGATCGGAGCTGAACCAGGCGTGGTTGGGAGAACCGTCGACGACGATGCTCCAGTCGGCACCTCCCGGCACCGCACTGTCGATCGTCCAGGCGATATTTCCCCCCTCAACATCGTCGAACAGCAGGGTCGTCATCGGTTCCAATACGAAGTCGAGCGGTGCGACCGTTCCACCCGCCACTTCCACGCCGTGTTCGGTCACCGATCCATGGTCCACTGCCGAGGCCGTCACGTCATAGGTGCCCGGCTCGACGATCAGCTCATAGCTGCCGTCGCCCGGATCAGTCGTCGTCTGGAAATTGCCCGCGGTGACCGTTGCATCCAGGGCTGCTCCGGAACCCAGCTCCGTCACGGCGCCGGTGATCTTCGGCCAGGGAACCAACTCGAAATTGACCGTTGTCGTACTTCCGCTGACCGCCGCCACACCGGTGTGGGTCATCGCGATATGCTCGGCAGCGGTAGCGGTGACATCATAGGTGCCGGCAATAACCAGCAGGTCATAGCTGCCGTCGCCCGGGTTTGTCGATGTCTGATAAATGTCGGCAGCGACAGTTGCCGCCAGAGGCGCACCGGTGCCCTGCTCGACCACCGTGCCGGCGATGTGGGGTGCGGTTGCCGGGTCCTGCACACGGAGAAAGACCGCCGACGCGACTCCCCAGGCACCACTGGAATCCTGGGCACGCAAAAATAGACTATGACGGCCTTCGGCCATCCCGGTGGTGTCCAGGGTGCCGGTTAAGGCCTCAACGGTCGAGTCGAAACTGCCGTCGGCTGCAGCCAAGGGTATGGCCACCGCCCCTGCCGCCCACGGCGGGATGTCCACATACACTTCCGCCGCCGTCACCGGCAGAGTCGGCATGGAACCGTCCCCCGGACCGAAGAGGGTGTCGTCTGCAATGCCCTCAACCGTCACCGGGTCACCCGGCGCCACCAGGACCGGAACGACGGAAGGATCACCAACATCGGGCCCGGCAGCCACGGTGTAGGGTGCAGACACTGCCTTTGCGGCGTACAGCAGCATGGGCAGATTATCCGGCCAAACGGTGCTCTCGAAACTCGAGCACGGCTCGAAGAAATCACTGCCCAACTCAATCGTGTAGGCAGGCATACCGATTCGGCCGTACGCCCAGTCCTTGGTCGAACCATCGACCGTGTAAATGCTGCCCAGCCTGGCGTAATAACCGTTGAAGTATGAGAGCTTTCGCCCCAGTTCAAGGATCTCCGGGCCGTTCGGTGGGGTGGGCGGACTCTGGAAACCGAACACCGACAGAACGTCACCTCCGTAGCTGTGCAGGTCGAGGAACATCCCGGTCGTTGTGTCGGGCGCGGGGGTCGTCAAGTCGTCGGGCCTGAAATCGGGAAAATTCGCGGCTACGTAACTCTGAATGGCCTCAGGCTCCGGTTCGGATGCCGCCGAGGGCCCGTGGTAGGTACTGGAACACGGATCACTCGAGGATCCGCCGCAGCAGGCCCAATAGAAATCAAAGTTGCGGTTGAGATCGGTGCCCCAATCGCTCGGAGATCCGCAACCGTCGTCGCTGTCGGTGTTCTTGCGCCAACTCAGCCCGGTTTCGGCCATTTTGCGGCCGTCCGGGTTGGCCTGCAGCAAAATTTGGATCTCATGCCAGTCGATCAACCACGTGACGTCAGGATCGATGCCATAGTTGTCCAGCAGGTACTCCGCGAAACGGGTCGCGGCCTCGGCCGTCGTCAACTCACGGGCATGGATGGCCCCCTCCACCCAGAGATCGGGTTTGTCGCCGGCTATCGCGCTGTTGGTCAACCGGAGCACCATCAGGTCGTAGCCTGCCGGGCCGCCAGGGATCGTCTTTTCCCATGAGTCACCAATGTCGATCCAGGTGGCGAGGGTTGGGTTGGCGGCGGCGAGCGCGGCGCCTGAATCCAGGGTTTCCTCCACCGTCCGGTAACACGGATAGCCCGGGATGCCCTCGGTCTGCCCTTTGAGCGGTACAAGGATCTGATTGAGTCGATCGGTACGCTCCCAGTCCACCTGGACCGGGAGACCGAGCGCACCCAAGCGGTCATATCCCTCCTGGCCGACGTCGATAATCACAAACCCCTGCTCGAGGTCGACCTCCCAGGGTTCGGCGACCGAGGCCACCTTTTGAACCTCGGCCCGGTCCGAAACCGTGACCCGGACCACCAACCGCTCAATCGATACCGGCGCCTCGGCAGCCTGAACAACAGCCGTGCAGGTGATACAGGCCAGGATGATAATGGATCGAAGAAACGACATCTGCGCCTCCCAGCGGGCCTAGCCCACACTTCTCACCAGTAATCTACTACGACACCCGATACACCGCACCCTGCCGGGCCTTTTACTTCATTCTTCAGATAATGATCTCCTTCTGAAGTCTCTGGTATAGCCGAGGTAATCAAAAAGTGGTTTTAGATTTGACGCGACCGATACACGGTTGCGTTGGTCTTGTATTCGGGTCATGAGGAGGAACCGAGCATGAAAACGACGTTGAATCTTGCTGTATGTGTGATCGCGGTGGTGGTCGGAACAACGGTACCTGCGGTCGCGAACCAGGACCAGGCCGCAGAACCCGCCATTCA
>JBDLIO010000366.1:0-3904 GCA_039714865.1 Acidobacteriota bacterium
CACAAAAACAAAAAATTTTAAAAAATCTGGCAACAACAAAAACAGACTCTCCAAAAATTAGAGAACTAAAACACAAAGCCAGAAGATATAGTATAAAATGTTTTTCTCATTCTGTTCCTGGGACTTTTCTTCAGCCTGTCGATGTCCCGGGTTTCCGGGGCGCTGGCCTCCGCCATGCTGGCCCTCGATCCCTTGAGCGCCGTTTCGACGGCCCTTGCCGACTGGACGATCCCGCGCTGGAGTTGGGTTGGACTGGGCGTGTTGATGCTCACAGCCGTACTCGGACGGGTCTTCTGCGGCTGGGTCTGCCCTCTGGGAACGCTGCAACACCTGATGTCCTGGATTTCGGGCCCCGAGAAACGAAAACGGGCCAAGATCAATCGATATCGTCCGTACTTCGCCCTCAAGTACATCGTGCTGACGGTGCTGTTGGGGCTTGCGGTGCTCGGTGAGAATCACACGGGCTGGCTGGATCCCATACCGTTGTTGCATCGTGCATTTGCGGCCGGTATCAGGCCGCTCTGGCTGGGTACCGCAGTTCCCGCAGGCTGGATCGCCTTCGGTCTGCTTGCGGCAATTCTCTTGATGTCGGCCTGGATGCCGCGTTTCTTCTGCCGTGTGCTGTGTCCGCTCGGCGCCCTTCTCGGTCTTTTCGCTCGGCTCGCCCCGGTGCGGATAAGGCGGCTTGAAGACAGCTGTACCGGGTGCACGCTCTGTGTCCTCCCGTGTCAGGGCGCCGATGAACCTCTGGGTGAACATCGCGTCAGTGAGTGCCACGTCTGCCTCAACTGCCTGGAGGTGTGCTCCGAGAAGAGCCTTTTCTACCGCACGGCCGGCGAAGCCGATGTGGTCTCAACGATGCCGGACCTCGATGTCGGACGTCGTAGGTTCCTGCTGACCGCCGCCGCGACAGCTGCCGTTGCGCCGGTACTGCAGGTCGCGGGCGGTGGTTTTGAAGCCGGCAGCCATGATGCGATCCGGCCGCCGGGCGCTCTTGACGAAGAGGCCTTCCTCTCACGATGCATTACCTGTGGGGCCTGTTCGGCATCCTGTCCGACGGGAGTCATCATTTCGGACTTCGGCAAGACCGGATTCAACGGGCTGTTTACGCCGGTGCTCCACATGCGGCACGGCTGGTGCGAGCCGTCCTGCATCCGTTGCGGTGAGGTCTGTCCGACCTCGGCCCTGCGCCTGCTCGTGCCGGAGGCAAAACAGACAATCGGAGAACCGGCCGAGGTCACCATCGGCACGGCCTTCATGGATCGCGGACGCTGCCTGCCGTGGGCGATGAACACCCCGTGCATCGTTTGCGAAGAGATGTGCCCGACCTCTCCGAAGGCGATCGAGTTTGAGACTGTGCAGAGTCAGGACCGTGAAGGAAAATCCATCACCCTGCAACGGCCGGTGATCATCCCCGAGCTATGCACCGGCTGCGGCCTGTGCGAAAACCGCTGCCCGGTAGGCGGCCAGGCGGCCATCCGGGTTTCGTCGGTGGGGGAGAGCCGCGACCCCGGAAATCAAATGTTGCAACGATTGCTCGTGACTGCCGGCGTCGAGGGTTAGTTCGAAGCAATCCGTACCGAATTCCGGTGCCGTCTCTGTTGGGACGCCGGCCGTCATTATGAGCAATAAGCCCCTTCTTTGTTGACGCTTTCATATCAGGGAATTAAGTTGGTATCAGAAGAAGTGAACACAAATGAGTTGGGATCCGGCAGGTACGGTCCGTCAGAGGGGGGTTGAAATGGTCAGCAGAGACGGTTGGATCTTGCGGTTGGTGATGTGTCTTCTGTTCATGCTCGGGACAGCGGGTCCACTCTGTGGGCAGTCGGTGAAAGTGGTTGGTGCAACAGTGCCGTTGCCGGCAGAGGGAAAAGAGGTCTCTCTGCCGGGACTCGCGTACGGCTATCCATGGAAAGCTGAGTTCACGTCGATGCGCTGGAACGTGGCTAAGAAAGAGAGCGACCGGATCCGGATCCTGTGGACCGTTTCCGGAGCCAGCGGCCGGTCCAGACCGCAGAGAGCCAGGTTCGAGATCGATATCCTCGACGCATCTGGTGAAAAAGTCGGCACTGCCCTTAAGACCATGATTCTGAGGCCGTCCACCAAGGAACAAAAATTCAAGATCAAAATGAAGGTCCCGCTTCAGAAGTGGGCCAGAGTGGAGAAACTGAGAATTCAGGTCAACTTCTTTGTCGGTTCGTGACCGAAGGCATCGCAGGAGGCACTGGACCGAACCGACAACGCCTCGCCGGTCGAGGCCGCTCTCATCGGTTCCGTCTCGCCCCTGCGTTCAACAGCGCCGACACCCGTCCGATTTCGTCATGTTGTTGCCAGCATTGAGAAAGGTGTGAGCCCCGGCGCCTTGGCGGGGCGCCGAGATCCTGGCCGACCCGGCCTGGTTACCGGTATGATGCCGGAGGAGGATCCTATGACGAAAACTGGAGTGATGTGGTTTCTTGTTGGTGTGGCCCTGGTGTTTTCGGGGGTGCCTCCCGGTGAGACCGGTGACGAATCCGGTTCGGTTCTCTCATCCCTTCCCGACGGCCCTGAGCGTTTGCATTGCATCTACCCGCTGCTCCCCAGGGTCAGCGGGTCTCCGGAGGCGATCAGGACGTGGCTCGAGGCTACGGGGCAGTGGCGTCCGAGCCGTGTGCTGGGGCGCACCCCACCAGCGAATCCCCAAATTGGTGACACCTGGGACTGGTACATCTGGGACCTGACTGGAATGCCGGTTGGCAACCTCAAACCGTGCACGGTGCGGGGCATGGGTGCGAACAGCTACATTGTGGTCGATGACGACGAGTGGAACGTCACGATCAACCAGGCGGACGTCGACCGGATCGTCACTCACTTCGAGGATCAGAGCGTCGGGAGTTTCCCAACCCAGGGCATCTGGGACCTGAACACCTCGCACTTCGGTGATCCGCCCAATCCCCTGGACGGTCTTGATCGCGTGTTCCTGCTCTACTACAAATTCAACATCGCTGCCGACGGTTTCTTCTGGGTCTTCGATCAGTTCCCGGACGGCACCCAGCCCTGGGCCAGTAATGAGGCCGACGTGGTCTACCTGGCCACCGACAACAGCAACGCAGGGAGCGACTACATGCTGGGCGTTGCCGCGCACGAGTTCCAGCACATGATCCACTACAACCAGGATCCGAACGAGGATACCTGGGTGGATGAGGGTCTTGCCGAACTGGCCATGTGGCTCTTCGGCCACCCCGATACAATATCGGGCTTCAACAGCAACCCCGACAACAGCCTGACCGACTGGGGCGCCGCCTGGGCGGATTACATCCAGACCTATTTGTGGACGCTCTATGCCTACGAGCAGTTCGGCGGCCAGCCGACGATCTGGGACCTCGTGCACAATGCGGCCAATGGCATGAGCGGCTATCTGTCGACACTGACGGGGCTGGGCTACACCGTGACGATGGAGGACATCTTCGGTGACTGGGGTGTGGCCAACTTCCTCGACGACACCACGCTGGCGGAGGGTCAGTACGGGTATGACGGGGATACGCTGCCGCCGTTTGTGGCGTTCCGGACTCACAACAGCTACCCGGACTCCGGGTCGGGCAGCGTACAGAAATGGGCGACCGACTACATCCGCTTGAGCAATTTCGGCGGCACGCCGATCATCGATTTCAACGGCGATGACGGCAGGGATTTTCGGGTGTCCTTGATGGCTCTCGACTCGAGCCTGCCGACTCTTGTGGCGCCTTTGGACCTCGACGGCGCGAATGACGGGTATCACGCCTTTGATGAGGCGAATGGTTATGCCGAGGTGATCCTCTCGGTGGCCAACGTTTATCCGAATGCAGGCGCCAGCTACACCTATGAGGTTGACGCGATCTCCAATCTCATCTTCGCCGACGGCTTCGAATCAGGCGATACCGGAGCC
>JBDLIO010000367.1:0-3895 GCA_039714865.1 Acidobacteriota bacterium
CGTTGAGGCCATCGGTTCCAGGCCGGGCTATGATCGGCAGGAACTTCGGCAGGATCTCGCCTTCGTGGCATACGACCAGGGCACGCTCGACCGCATTGGCCAACTCCCTGACGTTGCCGGGCCACGGGTACCTGAGGAGCAGATCACGGGCCTCGGGCGAAAAATTTTCGACCCGGCGTCCCATTGAATGGGCGAATTTCCTCAAGAAATGTTCGGCGATCGGAAGAATGTCTTCGGGTCTCTCGCGCAGCGGTGGCAGGTTGATCTGGAAAACGTTGATTCGGTAATAGAGGTCCTCGCGGAAGTTGCCGTCGCGGATGGCCTCCTCGAGGTCGCGATTGGTGGCGCACACGACGCGGAAATCGACCGGTACTTCCTGGGTGCCGCCGACGCGGATGATCTTCTTGTCTTCCAATGCCCGCAGTAGGTCCACCTGAACCCGAGCCGAGATCTCGCCGATTTCGTCGAGGAACAGGGTGCCGCCGTCGGCCAACTCCAGTTTTCCCTTGCGGAGGGCAGTCGCGCCGGTGAACGCGCCCTTCTCGTGGCCGAAGAGTTCGCTTTCCAGCACGCCCTCAGGCAAGGCGCCGCAGTTGACCGCGACCATCGGGCCGAAGGAGCGCGGTCCCCTGGCGTGAATCTGTCGTGCCACCAACTCCTTGCCGGTTCCGGATTCTCCACGGATCAGAACGGTCGCTTCCGTCGGGGCGACCGAGTCGACCAGGTCCAGTACCCGCTGCATCGCGCGACTGGCGCCCACGATCATCTCCGGTCTCGAGCCGGTGATCCTCTCCTTGAGGGAAACGTTCTCCTCGCGCAGGTGCACTTTTTCGCAGGCCTTTTCGACCACCCGTGACATCTCTTCAGGGTCGAAGGGCTTGACCAGGTAGTCGTAGGCCCCTTCCTTGAGGGCCTCCACCGCCGTCGATACCGAGGCGTAGGCGGTGACCAGGATGATGGCGATCTCCGGTTCGGTTTCGTGAATGTGCCTTTGCAGTTCGATGCCGTCCATTCCCGGCATTCGGATGTCGGTGACGACGACGTCGAATCGCTGGCGGCCGAGAATCGCCAACGCCTCCTTGCCGCCGGCTGCTGTCGAAACGTCATAGCCATCTTCGGTGAACCATGCTGAGAGTGATTCCCGAACATGCAACTCGTCATCGACGATCAGTAGGCGAGGACTCCGGGGCGTCATGATGTGACCTCCTCATGGGCGCTTTGGGGCGGCAGGTTAGGGAAGAAGAGAGTGAACCGGCACCCACTATTTGGTGCTGTGTCGAGATCGACCCGTCCGCCGTGCCGCTGCATGATGCCGTAGACCACAGACAGGCCGAGGCCGACTCCCGCCCCCTGTTCCTTGGTGGTGTAGAAGGGTTCGAAAGCGTGCTGGGCTACGTCAGGCGTCATGCCGGGACCGTTGTCGGCCACCTCGATCTCGACGCCCTCGGAAGTCGGCCGGGTGGTCAGCGAGATCTCGCCGCCATTGACCATTGCCTGGCAGGAGTTGATCAGAAGGGCCATCAGGGCCTGCTGGATTTGTGACGGGTCACCGACGATCTCCGGATGTTCTTCGGAAAGGGTGCTTCGCGTCGTGATATTGGCGAGTTCAATCTTGTGGTGTACCAGGAACAGAGCCTTGTCCACCAGGGAGTTGACGTCGACCTGAGAGAACTGACCGGGCCTGCGCCGAGCGAACGCCAGGAGTTGGCTGACGATTTCGCCGCAGCGCGTGGCCTCGGAGGCAATCGACTCCAGGTATGCCAGATTCTCGACACACTCGTCATTCAGGTCATCCTCCCTTTTGAGTCGGCGCACCACGATCTTGGCGTAGGTGACGACGCTTGCCAGGGGGTTGTTGATCTCGTGGGCGACGACCGCGGCCAGCTTGCCCAGGGACGCCATCTTCTCCGCCTGGAGGATCTGGTCCTGGGCGTGGTCCAACTCCCGCGTCTTGGCGGCTACCCTCTGTTCGAGGGTCTTGCCCCATTCGAGGAGTTCTTCCCTGGCGGTCTCCAGATCCCTGGCCATCAAGTTGAAGGTCTTGGCGAGGACTCCAAGTTCGTCGTTGGAAACCTCAGGAACCCGTGCCGAAAGATCACCGGAGGCAATGCGTTTGGTCTCCTTGATCAATTTCGAGACCGGCCGATGGACCAGTCGGTGGACCGTCCAGATTGTTGCGCCGACAACCAGTAAAATGCCGACGAGGCTGGCCACCAGGATCTCGATGGCGCTTTCCTTTCGGGCTAGATCGTGGGGGGCCATTTCCAGGTTGACATCGAGGACTCCGAGGAGAGTTTCTTCCGGAGGATGAACGTGACAGGCGGCGTTTGAGCAATCCGCCTCGTTTCTGATCGTCTGGGTGATGCCGAGGATTCGTTCTCCGTTGCGGGTCAGTACCCGGGCCCGGTCAGCAGTCGGCAGCGACTCGGGAGGGGTGGTCTTCTGGTGGCAGGAGATGCACTGCTCGTCGTGAGTGTCGAGCATGGCTCCGACCTCGGCGCGTTCGGTCGAGTAGGCGATACGCCCACCCTTTTCGATCACCCGGATCCTTTCGATGTCCCGCTGTTTGGCCAGGGTGTCGATGGTGCGCTGGATCTCATCCCGGTCGTTGAGGAGCATGGCGGACCGGGTGGCGCCGACCACCATGTCCGCGACCTGTGCGCCGTTGAGGCGGAGAATCCGGGTCGCGCCGCGTTCCTGGATATAGAGGTTGAGGATCGCCGCCCCGCTGAAGATGGCAATCAGCAGGACCCCGATCAGGATCGTGAGTTTTCCGGCAACCGTGTCTCTCATGTTGGTTCCTTTCGACTGCACGGAACAGAGGCCGGATCCGCCCATCCCCGAAAGGCGAGCGGTCGTGGCCCCTGCAGTGCAGAAGCTGTGCCAATTTGAGATTTTGACTGGAAAGGCTTGTGGAACAACGAAAACGCTGGTGTGTCCATGAGAACAACATCGGTCCTCTCGTTGAAAAAATCAACACCGCTTCGGGGCTATTTGTTGAAGTTTTCTGCTAAGTCACGTGAAATTGAAGGATATCAACGTTGAAATTTTCATCGCTCAACAGTTGAAAACTTCAACAGGAGAGGCTGGGCGGCACGAGAAAACATTTGAACCGCCAAGACGCAAAGACCGCAAAGGGAACGCAAAGAAAAAGAATCGAACCACGAAGGCACGAAGCACACGAAGATGAAGAAAGATGGAGAATGATGGGAATTAGAGTGGGAGCGCGGGCGTCCACGCCGTCAGGATCTGCGGTGGGAGCGCGGGTTGGAACCGGCATCAGCACGAAGTGCTGCCACGGCCCAGCCGTGGGGGCTCCGGAGGAGTCCAATGCGGGCACCACGCCCGCATCGTGACGATGGCAGTACAGGAACCATTTCCTCTCGCAAAGAGCGCAAAGGAAGAAGGCTGCTCGAACGTTCAACGTCCAACGTTCAACTTTGAAGTTCGCGCCGGAGGCCTGATAGAAATGGAATAGTCGCGGTCGATGCTCGAGGAACTGAACTGGCGTTGACTTTCGTTTGCAGTGTTACGACATCGTCGGCACCGAGCGTCGTCGGCCAAGCACCCGGTAACCCCATACGCGCATTTCGACGTTGAGCGTTGGACGTTGGACGTTGGACGTTCTTCCCACTCCGCGTCCCAGCCTCCTTGCCTCCTAGCCTCCCGGCTTCCCAGCTTTCTTGAACCATGCCGCCGTTTCCCGGATCCCGTCGGCAAAGGTGGTGTCGGGAGACACGCCGAGATGCTCGCGCAGCTTGGCCGATGAAATCGAGGACCGCAGCTGTTCTCCGGGCATCGCCTTCCCGTGGATCGCAGGCGATCCGGCGCCCAGCGAGCGGTGAACCTCGGAAAAGAGCTGGTTGACGTCGGTTTCGATCCCGGTGCCGACGTT
>JBDLIO010000368.1:0-3893 GCA_039714865.1 Acidobacteriota bacterium
TGATCACCTCTATGCGGCGACGATTTTGATCGAAGCGATCGCCAAGAAAAACCTCGAGAATCTTCTGCTGGTGTCGCCTGACGCCGGTGGAGTGGAAAGGGCCCGAGCCTTCGCCAAACGCCTCAAGGTTGATCTGGCGATCATGGACAAAAGGCGGCCGGAGGCCAACAAGGCAGAGATCATGAACGTGATCGGTAACGTTGAAGGTTATGATTGCGTTATCGTGGACGACATCATCGACACTGCGGGAACCCTGGTGAAGACGGCCGAGGCCCTCAAGGACCACGGTGCACGTTCCGTCCATGCGTCGGGAGTCCACGCCATCCTTTCGGGACCGGCGATAGAGCGAATCAATGACAGTTTTTTGGAATCAATCATGGTGACCGATACCCTGACCTTGACCGAGGAGGCTGCTGCCTGCCCGAAGATAGAGCAGCTTTCGCTGGCCGTTCTCCTCGGGGAGGCCATCCGCCGGATTCATGAAGGGGCTTCGGTCTCCAGTCTGTTCGTATGAAATTTCAAATATTTTGGGGGTTGTAGTCGATGTCTGACACGAACGAAATTCACGTTAAGGTTGAGCGCCGCAAGGAAACCGGGAAAGCCGAGGTCGGAAGGCTTCGCTACACCGGCCGGATTCCGGCGGTGCTGTATGGAGCGGGAAAGCCGCCGATCGCTATTTCGGTAGAGGCCGATGTCATCAAGGAACTTCTCAGGGGTGAGGGCGGAGAGAACACCATCTTTCTCCTCAAACTCAAAGGGACCAAGGAAGAACGCCTGGCGATGATCAAGGAGATTCAGCGGGATCCGATGAGCCTGAGCATTCTCCATATCGACTTCATCCGCGTCACCAAGGGCCACAAGCTCAACGTTTCGATCAACGTTGAGATCTTCGGCGACTGCCATGGCGTTCGCGAAGGCGGCCGGGTCGATTTCATTACCCGGGAGCTTCAGGTGGAGGTGTTGCCGAAGGACATGTTCGACCACATCAAGGTCGACATCTCGGATCTGGACATTGGTGACCAGATCACCGTTGCCGATGTCGTAGACAAACTGCCGGAGAGTGCCAAGTTCCTCGAGGACGACCATCGTGTCATCCTCCATGTCGAGGCGCCGAAGGCTGAGGTCGAAGAAGAGGAAGAAGAGGGGCTGCTCGAGGCCGAGGGCCTGATTACCGAAGAACAAGCCGAGCCCGAGTTGATCAAGAAGGGCAAGGGCGAGGAAAGCGACGAAGACTGATCGTCGTTCCAGTATTACCCTCAAGGGCGCCGCATCTGCGGCGCCCTTGGTGTATCGCCTGAATTGCAGGCCCTGAAGAAAGGCCTGCGGGGAGCCAAGGATCTTGTAGGCGGGTCCTTCAGGGCCCGCGTCCCAGGATCTTCTTTCGGAATCCCTGAATCCTGTAACCTGACACCTGGATCTAATCGGGTTTTTGATGGAGTCATCTGGTGGGTGAGACACACGAAATTCGACTCGTCGTGGGGCTTGGAAATCCCGGCCCTGAATACGAAGGAAGCCGGCATAACATCGGCTTTGTCGTGGTGGAGTCATTGGCGAGGCAATTCGGCGTCGGTGAGTGGGTTTCCGAAAGAACCCATCGGGAAGTTACGGCTGAAATTGGAGGCCGGCCCGTCATCCTGGCCTGCCCCTCGACTTTCATGAACCGTTCCGGCCGGGCGGTCAGCGCGCTGATCGAACGCTCCGGCCTGACGACTGAAGAGGTTCTGGTTCTCGTTGACGATGTTGATCTCCGATTGGGCCGAATGAGGCTTCGGCCCAAAGGGGGACCGGGCACCCACAACGGGTTGCGGGATATCAGCGAGGCCGTGGGCGATGCTTATCCGCGGCTGCGGGTGGGAGTCGGGGGAGCGGATGCCGGTACCGACCTTGCGGCGTACGTGCTTTCGCCCTTTCCGGATACCGAGAGGACCATGGTCGAAAGGGTAGTCGAGCAGGCGGCGGCCGCAGTAGAGGCCGCGGTTTCCGAAGGAGTAGGTCCTGCCATGAACCGTTTCAACGGCATGGTTGTGGGCGACCCGCAGGTGGAAGACCCGGCGGCGGGGAAGCTCTGGGAGCTCGGGCCTCTGACCCCCCACCGAACGGCCGAATGGTGTGTGGTCGAAGACGTTGTTGTCGTCGAGTGCCCGCGGCCGGGGGGAAGGGGACCGAAGCATTGGGGAGCGTGGTGCCGTTGGTGGACGGGCCCTCAACGCATTCGACTGGATACCATCGGCAGCACGGCGTGGCACCGGATGGACGGGGCGACGACTCTTGGGGCAATTGTCGATGCCATGGCGGCGGAGATGTCGGATGACCGTGAACACCTGGTGGCCCGGTTGGATCTGTTCGTGAGGACCCTGGCGAGCCAGGGGCTTTTGAACATTGAACGTCCAACGTCCAACATCCAACTTTGAAGGTCGCGCCCATGGACAAAAAGAAGTGGAACTATCACGGTCGATGCTCAAGAAACAAAGACAGTCTTGACTTTGGTCTGCAGAATCACGACATCGTCGGCATCGAGCTTCGCCGGCCAGTTAGCTGGTGACCCCAAACGCGTACTTCGATATTGAACGTTGGACGTTGAGCGTTGAACGTTCCAGCCGTACTATCAGGCCGCGCCGCGGCCTGATAGTACGGCTGGGATCGTCTTCATCAAAATCTTGAAATCGAGCCATGGTGACCACTGGTCGATGTAGCTGAGGTCCAGGCGGATCCACCGGTCGAAGTCCTCGAGCTCTGCCCGTCCGGAGACCTGCCAGAGGCCGGTCAGGCCGGGTTTCATCGACAGACGGCGTCGCTGCCATCGCTGGTATTGGCTGACCTCATCCGGGATTGGAGGCCTGGGTCCCACCAGAGACATGTCATTTTTGAGGATGTTGAACAGCTGGGGCAGTTCGTCCAGGGAGAAGCGGCGAAGCAGGCGACCGACTCCGGTGACCCGCGGGTCGCCGGGGGCCTTGAAAGCGTGCCCGTTGACCTGGTTGAGGTGCTCGACCTCGGTGCGGCGTGCTTCGGCATCGGCAACCATTGTCCGGAACTTGAAGAGGCGAAAGCGTCGGCCGTTGAGCCCGCAGCGTTCCTGAACGAAGAAGACCGGGCCCCGAGAGGTTGATTTCACCGCCAGGGCGATCAGGGCCATCAGCGGGCTGAGGGCGATCAGGCCGAGCAGTGAGACCACGATGTCTCCCAGCCGTTTGAGAAAGAGCGGGAAGGGCGATGCCGGCACGGTCGTGAAGGTCAAGAGTGGGATGCCTTCCAACTCTTCCAGCAGTACGCGCGCCTTGAGGTGGGGGAAGAACAGGGCGACTCTGGATCTGATGCCCAACTCGGAACACAGGAGGATGGCATCTTCGAACTCATCCAGTTGGCGTCTGGAGAGAACGAAGAAGACCTCGTCCACAACCTCGTCCTGGAGGATCTGCGGCAGGTCCTCGCCGGCGCCGAGTACGGGCAGTCCGGCATATTCGTCAGGGTGGTCCCCGTTGGGGGCGACGAAACCCAGAATCTTCAGGCCCCAGTGCGGGTGTTTCTCGATGATGGAGGCGACCTCGGCGGACCGGACGTTGAGGCCGACGATCAACAGTGTCCTGAAGTTGAAACCCCGACTGCGCACATGGCGGGCCATCAGGCGCAGGGCCAGTTTTTCGGCCAGCAGGAACAGCAGATTGAGACCTGCAAAGAGGGCCAGGAACGGTCGCGAGAGAAAATCCAGCAACTACAGCGTATAATATCTCCTCCGAGTCCGGCCCGATGGTTTTTGATACAACCCGCTAATCCTGCCACTTACAGCATATGAAAAGTGGTAGGTTTTACCAGGGCCGGGTCGGGCCGGTTGGAGCGGACTCCGGGGGGATATAGGCCACGGCGCTGCCTTATCCCAACTGGGCTAAATTTGC
>JBDLIO010000369.1:0-3881 GCA_039714865.1 Acidobacteriota bacterium
ATTCAGCGTCCATGGGGCGACGAGCAGATCGGTGGCGCCGTCGCCGTTGAGGTCCGCCGCCATGAGGTAGTGACCGCCGAAACAAGTCGGGTCAACCAAGTGCTCGGTCCAGGTAACCGGGGTGCCTCCTCCGTTGCGCCACCAGCGGAGCTGGCCGTTG
This sequence comes from Acidobacteriota bacterium, assembly GCA_039714865.1. GTDB lineage: Bacteria > Acidobacteriota > Thermoanaerobaculia > Thermoanaerobaculales > Sulfomarinibacteraceae > DAOWGJ01. Next base: position 161 of record JBDLIO010000369.1, read on the forward strand.
AAGGCGGTAGCCGCCAGGTCCATTCGGCCGTCTCGGTCGATATCGGCGGCGGTTGCGTACCGCACGCCGTTCATGCCGGTGCCGATGATCTGTGATGTCCACGATGTGCCGTCGCCCTGGTCGTTGAGGAAGAGCACGACCTGACCGCTGTCTGCCGAAGTGCCGACGATGTCGTTGTCGCCATCCCCGTCGGCGTCGAAGGCAAAGGCCGAGTGGGCCGTCGGAAAATCGTCTTCGATCATCAGGCGGGTCCAGTTCTCAGGCTCGCCGTCATTTCGCCACCAGGCGATGTAGGCGCCGCTCCACGAGGTGCTGGCAACATCGGGGTCACCGTCGCCGTCGATGTCGGCAACGAAGAGATTGCAGGCGACCGGGAGGCGAACCTCAATCGTGAAACGCGTCCATGTCAGCGGGTCCCCACCCTCGTTGCGCCACCACTTGATATTGTTGCCGGGTGTTTGGGCCGCGGCGACGAGATCAAGGTCTCCGTCGCCGTCCATGTCGACCGGGTGAACGGAGGTACCGCCCCTGAATGCGTCGTCGACGACATGCTCGGTCCAGGCAGGGGGATTGTCGCCGCTGTTGAACCAGATGATCAGCTCTTGGGAACGATCAGTCGTTCCGATGACGTCGATATCTCCGTCGCCCTCGAAATCCGTCGCGTAGAGCCCATAGGCGCCGTCATGGCCGCCGGCGATCAGGTGTTTGATCGGTGTTTCGAGAGGCTCGGAGGAGAGAGCCACTTGCCCGGGAACCGCCGACCAGGAGATGCCGGTCGACTCTCCGAAACCGTCTGCAAAGGAGAGCATGGGCGCCTCAGTCTTCGGTCCGCCGGACCAGTCGGTCTGGGTGGTCTCCTCTGCGGAAATCGATGCGCAGGGTGCGAGAATGATTAGTATGGCAAGCAGGATTGCAGACATCGGAGCCCCCTTGATCTCAGAATCGTTCCCTGTTCGGTACGGATTCGGAGTTGAGGGGTTTCAGTGGGGTTGGGCATCGGGATATCCAGGGTCAGGGTCAGCGGCATTTGACAGCGTCAGCGCCGGCAATCAGCGACAAGAGCAGTCGGCAGCGGTCCGTGAAGCCGTCGTCGGCGATCAGTCCGACTGGGCCGCGTACATGATTTCCCCCGGGTTGTTCATGAGGTTGAGAGGGGGGTAGCCGGCGGGTCAACCGGTGTCAAGGACGAGCCTGGCGGTTGCTTCGCAATCCTTGACACCGGCAGCCCCGCCGGCTTTGCGGTTGACATGAACAAACCGGAGGAAATCATGTGCAACGCGCTCCCGAAGAAAAATCTCATCGCCCATTCCAAGGCTCTCGAAGCAGCCGGAATGTCAATCGCACTCGTCACTCGGGTTCCGGCGCCTCTGAAAAGCCTTGCAGACCAGGTGATTCGATCTGCAAGTTCGGTCCCGGCCAATCTCACCGAAGGTCACGGGCGTACTGGCCGAGATCGAATGCACCACTGGCGTATCGCGTACGGTTCGGCAAAAGAAGTCGATACCCATCTGAGACTTCTCGCCCAGGCAGGGGCTATCGATAAATCCCGAGCCAACACCGCTCTCGAACTCTTCGACGAAGTCCGTGCGATGACATGGCGATTGATCAATCCCAAGGTGTGATGAGACTCTTTCGGCCATGCGTCGCGGTCGCACCGGACGCTGCCGCTGCAGTCTGCACCTGCAACCTGGCGCTGAACCTGTCATCTGAACCTGCATGCTGTCCCGGCCGCTGTCGCTGAAGCCACGAGAAAATTCAACGCATCGGGATATCCAGCGCCAGGGTCCGCGGCAGTTGACGGGTTCAGCGCCGGCAATCAGCGACAGGAACAGCCGGCAGCGATCCGTGAGGCCGCCGTCGGCGTCATTTCCCGAGGGCCGGTTTCTTGGGTGTCTACCTGCTCTGATCCAGCAGGAAGGCGTAGGTCAGCGCGGTTTCTTCGTATTGTCTGAACCGGCCGGAGGCGCCGCCGTGCCCGGCCTCCATGTTGGTATGAAGGAGAAGGACGTTGTCGTCAGTCTTCAGCGTTCGGAGTTTGGCCACCCATTTGGCCGGTTCCCAGTACTGAACCTGCGAATCGTGCAGGCCGGCGGTGACCAGCATTGCCGGGTATTCCTTTGCCTGCACCTGATCGTAGGGCGAGTACGACAGCATGTAGTCGAAATAGTTTTTCTCGTTGGGATTGCCCCACTCGTCATATTCGGCGGTGGTCAAGGGGATGTCGGGATCGAGCATGGTGGTCATGACGTCGACAAAGGGGACCTGAGCGACGACACCCTGGAACAAATCTGGGCGCATGTTGACGATGGCGCCCATCAGCAGGCCGCCGGCGCTGCCGCCCATCGCAAAGAGCTGATCCGGGGTTGTCATGCCTTCTTCGACCAGGAACTGTGCACAATCGACGAAATCAGTGAAGGTGTTCTTCTTGTGGAGTAATTTGCCGTCTTCGTACCACCGCCGGCCGTACTCCTGGCCTCCGCGAACATGGGCGATGGCGAAAGTGAATCCGCGGTCAAGCAGGCTCAGGCGGTCCGATCGAAACGCGGGATCCATCGAATAGCCGTAGGAACCGTAGGCATAAAGCAACAGAGGCTGCGGACCGTCTCCGGAGTCCTTTCGTCGGACCAGGGAGATCGGCACATCGACGCCGTCGCGTGTGGAGGCGTAAAGGCGCTCAGCCACGTAATCACCGGGGTTGAAATTCCCGAGCACCTCGTCCCGCTTCATCAGCGTGCGGGTCCGGCCTACCATGTCGAAGTCGAAGACCGAATGCGGAGTGGTCAGCGAAGAGTAGTCGAAGCGCAGCGTTGTCGTGTCGAATTCCGGATTGACGCCGGTCCAGGCGTCGTAGGCAGCATCATCAAAATCGATCAAATATTCGTCGCTTCCGGCCCATGGGATCACCCGCAGTTGCATCAGGCCGTTCCGGCGTTGGGCAACAACAAGGTGGTCGCGGAAAATTTCGAAGGCCTCAAGGTAGGTATCCGCCGAGTGGGGGATGACCTCTTCCCAACGGGATCGTTCAGTATCAACCATCGGCGTCGACATCAAGCGGAAATTGACGGCGTCATCGTTGGTTCGAATGTAGAAACGGTCCGCGAAGTGATCGATCGAGTATTCGTGGCCGCGGTTCCTCGGCAGGAATACCGTGAACTTCCCGGTTGGGTTGTCGGCATCAAGGTATCGGGCTTCGTCGGACAGTGTTGAGGAGGAGTGGATGATCAGGAATTCTTTCGATTTTGTTTTCTCCACTGAACACTTGAAGGTCTCATCTACCTCGTCGAATACCAAAACGTCGTCACTGGGATCACTGCCGAGCACGTGGCGGAAGACCAGGTGGGATCGAAGAGTCTCCTTATCCTGCCTGGTGTAAAAGATGGTGCGGTTGTCGTTGGCCCAGATGACGTTGCCGGTGACATCAGGAATCAGATCCGGGTAGATCTCGCCGGTGTGCAAATTCTTGAACCTGAGGGAATAGAGGCGTCGTCCAACCGAGTCTTGGGCAAAGGCCAGAAGCGTGTTGTCGGTACTGATCTGAAGGCCTCGAACGGCAACGTACTCGTGGCCTTGGCTGAGTTCGTTGACGTCGAGGATGATCTCTTCCTCAGCCTCCATGGATTTCGGCCGACGGCAGTAGATCGGGTATTCCCCGCCGGTTTCATAGCGGTCGTAGTAGAAATATCCGTTCTCGAAATAGGGCACGGACTCATCGTCTTGTTTG
>JBDLIO010000370.1:0-3866 GCA_039714865.1 Acidobacteriota bacterium
TCCTGAGGCGTGTGGGGTCCGCGAATGCCGAGAACAGCCTCGAAAGGCGCTCCACGGTCCGCTCGGGCATGACCCGTTCCTGAACGAAAGCCACGGCCTCAGGGTCGATTTCGTTGATAGAACAAACGTCAGCGGTGAGATCTTCATTGCTCATTTGTACATTCTCCCAGAAGGCTCCTTCTCAGTCAATCAGATTCACTGAGAATCACCCGATCGAGGCCAAACTTGACGTGAGCACGATTCTCGTCGAATCTCGTCATCGACGATTGGAGGCAGCATGGCACAGAGCGATATGAAAGGCGGCAATTACGCCGCGGAACTGCAGGCCCCGGAGGTCTATCGGCAACGACGGCGGAGACTCCGAGATGCTCTTGGTGGCGGCACGGCCGTGCTGTGGGGAAACGGTGATGACAGAGGCGCCGGGGACGTGGGAACGTTTCGCCAAGACTCCGCCTTCTTCTATTTGACCGGCGTTGAGCTGCCGAATGCCGTTTTGGCTCTCCGATCCGATGAGGATTGTCTGTTTCTGCCGCCGAGGGATGTCGATGTCGAGAGGTGGACAGGTCCGAAATGGGGTCCCGGGGACGATGCCGCCAAGGCCTTGGGTTTCGATCAGGTGAGGTCTCTATCGGCGTCGTCGATTGTCCTCGATGCCAGGATCCGGCCGGTTCCGTCCTTCGAGGGGCGAATGCAGGACTGGCTCTCGGAGGCGGAGGCCGTGCTCTGGACCGAGTTCCCCACGGTGGCATCAGGCGCGGAATTGCCGGCAACCCACCGACTGGTAGCGCGCTTGAAGGATCGGACCCCGTCCTTTGTCGTCAGAGACCTCTCAGAGGCCCTCAGTGGGATGCGGCAGGTCAAGGATGAGGGAGAGGCGTCTTTGATGCGGCGTGCCGCCGAGATCACCATTCTTGGACATAGGGCTGCAGCCAAGGCCATCAAACCCGGCGTTGGTGAGGGTGCGATCGACGGTGTTGTCTATCGTGCATTCAGGGGAGGAGGCGCCGAGGGCTTGGCTTTCCCGTCGATCGTCGGCTCCGGCTTCAATGCAACGACCCTACATTACGACCAGAACGTCGGTATCTGCGGAGATGGGGAACTGGTCGTCGTGGACATCGGCGCCCGGTACGGTTACTACTGCGGTGATCTGACCCGAACCTATCCGGTTAACGGAACGTTTTCCGAACGCCAGAAATCTCTCTATAACCTGGTTCTGGAGGCGCATCACAAGGTTGAGGAGGCCATCAAACCTGGAGTGACTCTTTTCGATCTTCGTAAGATCGCCTACGGCGTGTTCCAGGAGTCCAGTCTCAGGGACTCAAAGGGCGAACGCCTCGGCCAACACTTCATCCACGGTTTGGGGCATTTCCTGGGTCTCGACGCTCACGATCCGGGAGGGGATTCGATTCCGATGGAACCCGGCATGGTGATCACCAACGAACCGGGCCTGTACCTCCAGGACGAGGGCATCGGAATTCGAATCGAGGACGACCACCTGGTGACGGCAGACGGGAACGAGAATCTCTCCGGTGCGCTTCCGACTGATGCAGAGGCGATCGAGGAGATGATGGGAGAGCGGTGAAACCGGAAACTACTTCCCCGCCCATTCGACGGCGGGCTCGAACCATTCGGGACTGACCGAGTAGAAAGCGCCGTGGCCGGAGCCGAGTTCCAGGGTGTTTTCGTCGAAGACCGCTCCTTCAGGCATTCTGGTGAGGAAAGCCCGACAGGACCGGGCGACCTCGTCAGCTTCGTCGATCTGTGACAGGATCCTCCCGGCCGGCACAAATTCCGGGAGCCGGTCGGTCCATGGCCCGCAGCCTGCCTGGATGATCCAGCTGACCCCGTCGCGGCCGACGTCTCGAGAGGCCAGTACGGCGATGATGGCGCCCTTCGAGAATCCGACAACGCTCACGTGGTCTTCCGGAACACCGCCGTCCAAGAGCTGTTGAACCTGTTCGATGACGTGAACGGCAAAGATGTCCGGCCGAATACCTGAGGGCCGAGCTTCGGAAATTACGGTGAAGCCCCTGTCGGCGAATGCTTGGAGGATGGCGGCGTAATGATAGGTTCCGTATTTGGGATGGGTCGGCTGCATGCCCTGTTCCTCGATGATCGCGCCGTGAAGGTAGATCAGATAGTTGGCGGACGGATCGAGGATGTCCGGAATGGCAGAAAGAACCGTGCCGGCCTTCGGGTTAACCGAGGGTTCGGCTATTTTCTCCGACGGTGATTCGCCCTGTGACCGGCCGCAGCCGGCAAGAAGGACAAAGGTGATCAGGGCGATAACGGGGATGTTGGTGGTGCGCATGGGGGTACGATACCATTTTTGGCGGCCTGGCGGATTGAACGATGTTGAGTAATGGACAAATGAGAAACTGGAAACTGGAAACTGGAAACTGGATTTCGCTACTCCAGCGCTGCTGATGAACAATTGACGGGGCCGAAGCCAAGCCAACGGGGGAGCGGGCCCTGAAGGACCCGCTTCAAGAAAAAGGGTCTTTTGTAGACCTTTCTGACGGGCCTGCTGTTCAATTACCCCAAGTGCTGCCACCGTAGTGATGGGCTCAGTGCAACCATGGGATTTGCCTTTCCAGTTTCCAGTTTCGAGATTCTAAAGTCAGTTTCCAGTTTCAAACGCCCACATGCTCCTCAAGATACCGATAATCCGGCGTCAGGGCGCCACGATGCACGATCACGGCTCTCTTGATCTCCGGCGGCAGATTCAGGTCTTCAAAGGGCACGGAATAGTCCGCAACGCCGATAGGGGCGGCGAATCGGTTCAGGGTCGCGGCGAACTCCTCCGAAGCCTCTCTTGGCAGCTCGGTCGGCAGGAAGTCCACAGCCAGGACCACGGGGCCGCGGCCGTTCAATCCGGAGGTGATATCTCCGGTTGCCGGGTTCCATGTAAAGACCGGATCGCCGGGGTCGGTGCACTTGAGGGTGCACTCGATATTGCCGCCGATGTCGCAGCCGAGATCCCCGATCACCTGGAGGCGGGCATCCGCGCCACCCGAATAGAGATTCCGCAGGCTGTCGAGGGTCACCAGTCGGGGGTACCGTTCGTCCCAGTAGTTGGCGTTGACGAGCACACTGAGGTGGGGGAGCAAGGGTTCAAATCGCGAACGGTAGGCCTCCGGGTGCTCATAATAATGCTGAAGCTCAAATGGCGTGCCGGGATTCGTCGGCTGGACCAGGTCCTGTTCTTTGAAGGTCGTCGTGTAAATGCAATGAGCCGAAACCGTCGTGGAACCCGCCAACTGAGTCAGTTCCTCGGGTGTCACGACACGGTGGGGCAACTCCGCCAGAATCTCCTGTGCCCCTTTGGCCACGTTGCCATATCCGGCGACGCCAATGGTGACCGGCAGAATCTCCCGGGGGAAACCGTCGTCGGAAATCAGCCGGCCGGCCTCGCGCAAGGCCTTTCGGGCGTCATCAAGACTGTCATAGGCATGGGCGGGCTGAATTCGGCTCAACGGCGTTTCAATGCCTCTGGAGAGAAAACGCTGCCCAAGTGCCCAAAGGGTGTCGATCATGCCGGCGAGTCCGGCAAAACGGCCGAAGAAAATCAAGCGGCGCCCCTGATCGTCAGTGACCTTCTCATAGTCGATCAGCGTGCACTCGAGTTCCATCAATCGTCTGAGGGTCGGCATGTTGTGTGGCTGGCCCTTGATGACGTGAGAAAAGAACATGTAGGCGGTTTTCGCCTGCAATTTCTCCGGTGGAATTTCCTTGACGCCGAAGATGACCGATGCCTCGCTGAGGTCGGCGACCATTGTCGCTCCGGCCCTGACGAATTCCTTGTCGTGGAATACACGCCTGGCCGATGGCTGGACCAGTACCGTCCTGTCTTGATCGTGAACCAG
>JBDLIO010000371.1:0-3849 GCA_039714865.1 Acidobacteriota bacterium
GACGACTGGCCTTTCCTCTACGTTCGTCCCAATGTGTTTCCAACCGGATACGTGATCATCCTCGCCCTGGTCCTGCTGACCGCAGTGGTGGCAACTCCGCTGGCGTTTGGGCCGAAGACCTTTTGGACTGAATTTGACCCCGTGTTGTTTTTGATGGGAGCGGCCTTCATGTTGCTCGAAACCCGTGGAGTCACTACCTTGTCGTTGCTCTTCGGGTCAACGTGGATGGTCAACGCATCGGTGTTCGCCGGAATTCTGGTCGTCGTTCTTCTGGCCAATCTACTGACGCAACACTACCGATTTCAACGGTTTCTCCCCTGGGGCGTGGTGTTGCTGCTCTCTGTTCTGGCCCTGGCTCATCTCGACTATGCCCAGCTCAATCAGCTCACCCTGGGGCTTCGGGGCCTGATCGGAGGATTGAGTCATGCCATCCCGATCGGTATCGCGGGCATTCTCGTTTCGATGATGCTCGTCAGATCGCGGACCCCGGCCGCAGCACTGGGGTCCAATCTCCTGGGCGCCGTTTTTGGGGGATGCCTGGAATACTGCTCGATGCTCTTCGGCCTCCGCGCGCTGGTCTACCTTGCCGCTGCGTTGTACCTGATCGCCCTGGTGCTTCTCTCAGTGCGTGCCAATTCCCATTCGAAAACCACCACCGGTTCAATCTGACAGCTCAGGCGCTTGCAAAACTCAACGGCAACGCCACAAAGAGGGAAAAATAGCCACAAAAAGGCGCAAAAAGGTACGAAGAAAAACACGTCTGAAACAGTGCTTTGGATTGCAAACCCCTATGAATACATAAGCTGTCCTCTTCTTGTTTCCCTTTTTGTGCTTTTTTGTGCCTTTTTGTGGCTGCTCTTCTTGTGGCTTTTTGCAGGAGGCCAAGCTGACAGCTTCCCTCTATACTGCGGCAATGATCCATCACTCCCCCCTGATCGACACACCCCTGACCCGCGCCCTCGGCATCGAGGTGCCCCTGATCTGCGGCGCGATGTACCCGTGCTCCAATGCTGAACTGGTCGCTGCGGTTTCTGAAGCCGGAGGGATCGGCATCGTGCAACCGATCAGCCTGACCTACGTCTACGGCCATGATTTCAGGGAAGGCCTCCGGCACATCAAAAAACTGACCGACAAACCGATCGGCATGAACGTCTTGACCGAGAAGAGTTCCGAACGCTATCTCGAGCGCATGCGCCGATGGCTGGACATCGCCGTCGAGGAGGGTGTGCGTTTCTTCGTATCCTCCCTGGGCGACCCGCGATGGATCGTCGATACCGTCGAGAGCGTCGGCGGCCTGGTCTACCACGACGTCACCGAAAGGCGGTGGGCCCAGAAGGCTTTCGACAGCGGGGTCCACGGCCTGATCGCCGTCAACAACCGGGCCGGCGGCCATGCCGGGCCAAAGGGCCCAGAGGTCCTGCTCGACGAGTTGGCCGACCTCGGGCTGCCTGTCGCCTGCGCTGGGGGGATCGGAGACGAGACGGCCTTTGCCCGCGCGCTTTCGATGGGTTATGTCGGTGTGCAGGCGGGAACCCGCTTCATCGCGACCACCGAGTGCGCCTCGCCCGACGAGTACAAACGGGGCGTCGTCGAGGCCGGGGAAGAAGACATCGTGCTCACCCACCGCCTGACCGCCGTGCCCGTCGCCGTGATCAACAACGACCGAGTCAAGCGCGAAGGCACCGATGTCCCATGGCCGGCCCGACGGCTTCTGGCCAATCCCCGCACCAAGCACTGGGTCCGGGCTTTCTACTCTCTGAAATCAGTGCTCGGTCTCAAAAAGGCCGCGACGGGCACCATGTCCCACAAAGATTACTTCCAGGCGGGCAAAAGCGTTGCTGGCGTCACGGCGATTGAAAGTGCCGGTGAGATCGTTCACAGATGGGCTGGAGCGGTGAAGAGTTGACAGTGGGCTCGATTGTAGTGCATACTCGTAGTGCATACTAATGGAGGTGCCACAATGAAAGCGACCGTCCTGGACATGAGGCGAAACCCCAAGAAGATCCTCGATGCGATCGCGCGTAGTGAGTCGGTGACTTTGACCCACCGCGGAAAACCCGTGGCCTGTATTGATCCGATCAGGGAAGAGCGGAGTATCGCGGCTGCCGACCACGAGGCCTTTGGCATGTGGAGCGATCGCTCTGACCTGGGCGACCCAACGGCATATGTTCGTGAGCTTCGTAAGGGACGATTCGATGCTCTTTGATACGGACGTGGTCATCTGGGCACTGCGTGGGAACGCCAGGGCAGCAGACGCGATTGACCGAGCTGATCGATTGGATTTTTCAGTCGTCAGTTATATGGAGCTCCTTAGGGGCGCCCTCAACAAAACCGATCTTCGACTCACCAAGGCCTTCTTGGTTGACCTCGGATTCCATATTGTCCCGCTTACGGAAAACATCGGCCATCGTGCTTCGATATACCTCGAAGAATACGTTCTAAAGTCAAATTTAGGCGTGCCCGATGCCTTGATTGCTGCCACGGCAGCGGAAAACGAGACTGTACTTTGCACCGGGAATGCCAAGGACTACCGGGCCATAGCCGATATCGAAATCAAGGTTTTCCACCCCTGACCCCTCCGAGTCTTGCAATCTCAGGATCAAGTATCAAATATCGATTTTCAAATCACTCGATCGTGATCGGCGGCATCCATACGGTCCCGGGCGTTTCGATATGACCGGTCCTGACCCAACGCTCAAGGGTCGCCACCGCGGCCTCTTCGCCCTTCTTCTTCTCCAGCATCTCCTGCCACCACGGCAGGACCTTCGGATAATCAACCAACATCACCTTCGCATCGGCATCGATGCCGGCAAGCCTCTTGGCGGCCGCCAGTGCGGTGTCAAAGCCGCCCAACTCGTCGACCAGGCCCTTCTCCAAAGCCTGCACGCCGGTGAAAACCCGGCCCTCGGCCATCGCGTGGACCTCTTCGGTGGTCTTGCCGCGAGAGTCGGCCACCCGCTGGAGAAAATCGTCGTAGATCCGATCCAGCTGCGCGTTGATGAGTACTCGTTGCGGATCGGTCCAGTCTTCAAGGTCACCGTAGATGTTGGCGTTGGCGCCCCAGTCCAGCTTGCCGTAGGTAATGCCCAGCTTCTCGGCCCAGAATTTCTCGGTATTGAGGTGCCCACCGAAAACCCCGATCGAGGCGGTGAGGGTGCCCGGGTCCGCGACGATGTGCTTGGCGCCACAGGTGATCCAATAGCCACCTGAAGCTGCCAGATTCGACATCGAAATGACGACCGGCATCGTATCGGCCACCCGGATCATCTCCTGACGGATGATCTCAGAGGCGACCGCCGACCCTCCGGGAGAGTCGATGCGGAGGACCGTAGCCTTGATGTTCTTGGCTTTGCGAACGTTGCGTAAGGCCTTGGCGATGGTCTCCGACCCCATGATGTCGCCACCCAGCAGGGGATTCATGCTCTTGCCGCTCTCGCCCCGCATGATGCCGCCGATCGCCGTGACGACCGCGATCTTGGTCCCACCGGTGTTCTTCTTGGTGCGGCTGAGGTAACGGCTGAGACCGACGATTTTGGCCTCACCCTCGTCCTTGTTGCGGACGCGGTCTCTGAAGGCCGTCCAATCCTCCAAATGATCGACGAGGCCGGCTTTTGCGGCGTTTGCAGCACTCATCGGACAGGTGTCGATCAGCGCGCGCAGTGCAGTGGCTTCCATGCCACGGCCGGATGCGATGTCGGCCATCAACTGATCCATGACCGAGCCCAGCAGCCATTCCATCATCTCGCGGGCGCCCGGAGTAAAGTCGGTCTCGGTATACATGAAACGGGCGGTCTTGTAGGTGCCTCGCCCCGGGAACTCCGGCTTGATGCCCAATTTGTCGAAGGTACC
>JBDLIO010000372.1:0-3827 GCA_039714865.1 Acidobacteriota bacterium
GGGGTCCACAGGCCCTCGAATCCCGCCTCTTTGAAGGCTGCCGGCTGCAGGACGTTGGTGGGACAGGCGTTGATGCACTGGTCGCACTTGATGCACCGTTCGAGAAATTCACTCTCTTCGACCGAACCGGGCGGCCGGATCAGTGTGTCGGAGTAGTTGGAATTGGTGTTGACACCGTGGTTCTTCAAGAGGGGGAAGCCGATCAATCCGGCGATAGAGGAAAAGACCAATCGACGTCGACCGAGATTGGTCCCCGGAACGACCTGTTTGGTGTCCTGGCCGAGCACGGTGAAACTCAGGGCGTCCTCCGGGCAGTCGTCGATACAGTTCATGCAGCCGAAGCACTCGGAGAGGCGCAGCTGAGCGTGGGGGTCCGAGGCGCCTTCACAGCGCGTCAAACAGAGGTTGCAGTCGGTGCAGGCGTGCACGTCGCGATTGATGCGGAAGATCGCGAAACGGGAAAAGACCCCGAGCAGAGCGCCGAGTGGACAGAGCACGCGGCAGAAAAATCGCGGTATTACGAGGTTCATGCCGACCAGGGTCGCGAGGAACAGGCCGATCCAGAACGAGCCGACGAACACCCTTCGCTCGGCCCCGGGCGCAAATTTCAGCGCATCCCAGAAGAAGGTCCCGCCTGTCTGTGCGGACAGCGCGTCCATCACCATGTCGGATGCCGGAGCGAAGGCAGTGGCGACAGTCCTGTACATCAGACATATCGGATCGAGCAGGCCAATCTGCAGGGCGCCGAAGGCGGCCATGATCAGAAAGACGATCAATCCGATGTACTTGAGGGTGTAGATCTTCTTGTAGCGGTTTGATTTCCAACGATCGGGGTGCTTTCGGATGTTGAAGAGCCAGCCTGTCACCTGGTGCAAGGTCCCGTAGGGGCAGATCCAGTTGCAAAAGACCCTGCCGAAGAGCAACGTGATGGCAAGTACAAACAGCCCCCAGCCCAGGAAGCGGTAGACATGACCGGTAGCCAGGCCGGTCGAAATCAGCACCAGAGGGTCCATCTCCAGAAGCCGCGAGACCGGGTAGCCGCCGAGGCGGGAAGTCCAGGTTGCCCAGCAGGCCAGGATGAAGGCGACAAAGAAGAAGACCTGGCTGAGAATCCGCACATTGGTCAGGCGCAGCAGGCGGGGCAGGTGCCACCGGTCACCGCGCTTCACAGGATCTCCCTCACGCGACCTTGATACGCAACCCGGCCGCATCCTTTTTCTTCGGCCTTGTGGAGGTAGCGGGGGAAATCGGTGCCGCGCTCGAGCAGGTGTTCGAACGCCCAGGCGTCCAGCGCCACGGGATCCGTTCCCGCGGCGACGGCGTTGCCGGGCTTGACGTTGGACGGGTCGCCGCCGGTGGGGCCGTTCTTCATCAGAATGTGGCTGCCGTCGACGATTGTCAGGGTCGGGCGCAGCATCAGGGCCAGATCGCTGACGATCTCGTGGATGTCCTGGTGGAACTGGTTGCGCCGGCCGCCCAGCAGGCCGTACCAGTTCTTGATGCCCATCGATGCCTGGCAGAGATTGTGGTCTTTGACAGGGGCCAGGCCGATGACCTTGTCGACGTTGGTCAACGGACGGTGGAAGAACAGCCAGTTCTCGATCAGGACCGCTCCCGCCGTATGCAGCGTCTTGAAGGCGTTGCTGTCGGGCAGGTAGATCCGACCGCCGGCGCGTTCGGCTGCCGGACGAACGCCCGATTTGGCGAAACAGTCTGCCGGACTCTCGATCGGGTTGTCGGCGACCCGGACTTCTTGCGCCCCACAGTCGACGAGCAGCATTCTTACCAGAATCTCCACAATCTCGGGGTTGGAGGTCGCCCCGAGGTTGGGTGAGCGGTCGAACGCGACATTGGGTTTGAGCAGCACGATGTCGCCGGGTTTGACGTAGTGTTCGAGACCGCCCATCGCGTCCAGGGCCTTGCGAAGGCGTTCTTCGACGTTCAGGCCGCGGCCGACCGCCACATCTGATGACATTGCCGGTTTCTCGACGCGAAAGTCTTTCAGTTGCAGAGGCGTAATGACCGGTTCTGACCGGAGGCCGGTTTGGTCCTTCATCGAGAAGGGCCAGTCCTCGGGCGCCAATGTCAGGTACCCGGCCGCCGATCCAAGACCGGCTACCGTTGCAAGGCGGCGGATCAGACTCCGCCGACTCAGCCGTTCCTTGACATATTCGGGGTTCTGTTTGGGCTTGTCGTCAACCATTGAGAACTCCCCTGATCTTTTGAATGCCGGAATCCGCCGACTGGCGTTCCGATGAACCGTCGACGCCGTAGATAAATCTTCCCGAGACCTCGATGGCGAAAAAGGTCTTCAGGAAATCGTGTTGGAACACAGCCCGGTCCCCGGTCTGTTCGACGGCGGAATACTCGTATGCTTGTTCCTCGACCAGGCGCCGGAACATCAATCTTGCGGCATCGGAATCGGAGGCCTCGTGTATGAAGAACCTTACGTCAGACGCACTTTCGGTGGTTCCGAACCAGAAATCCGTTGCGAAATCGTATTGAAAAGCATCGGTCGGAACGTAGGCCAGCCTTTCGAAGGGAACGCCAAGGTCATTCATCAGGACCGTGGTCGCTCGAGGAGTCGAGCTTGCCCCTGCAGGGAGGCCGGCGAGAACACCAAGCAGCGCCTTGGCCTTTGTCACTGCGGGCTCGGCCGTGCCGTCAGCGGCGATCTTGAAGTAGTAGCGCCCCAAACCCCCGGCGGCGCCGACCGGGGTCGGATAATAGAAGGTGTCGCCCTCGGTGGTTACCGCCCGCCGCTCGTCGCGTTGCGCCGCGAAAATACCCAGAGTGTTCGGGAAGGAACCCTGTTCGTAGACCTCGACCGTGACGAAGTTCTCCCCGTCGGAAAGGGTCACGTAGTGAAGCTTCTGAAAGCCGAAACTCAAGTATTGCTCGGCGGCGCCGTTGATCTTCTCGTAGAGGTTCTCCGGATCATAGGTTTCGACCCGTCCGTCGACCGTCCAACCGCCGTCAAGCACTGATGGGGGGAAGAGTCCCAAGTTGGCCGATGCCATTCCACCGACAGCTGAACCGGGCTCCTGCCACAGTTTCAACGGTCGCTGGTAGAGGGTGTCAACGACACTGTCGTTTTCCAGGACCTCGATGCTGATGTCGCGGTCCGCCGGGTCGAAGTTGCCCCGTTGCGCGAGAATCCAGACGCCGGATGCAACCAGAAAAATGATGAAAGCGATGCTGAATCGGGTTTCGGATGGCAAGATCCGCTTCCGGAGCACCTTTCGCTTCAACGGATTGAACACCCTCTCCCGTACCACAAACCCTCCAGGCCGAATGATGGTCGTTGATAGTTTTTACCTTATCCAGAGTACCGTGAAATCGGTATTCGTCAATGGGAACGTGTCTCAAATTGCAGATTGGCGACGCCGAAGCTGAGAAGCCGATGCCATGCACGTCATGCAGGTCTCTGCAAATACTGCAGGACGATGAAGCCGGTCCGTGCGGCAGCGACGATATTGAAATGAACTCGGAGCTGCACGGTTGGCTGTAACTCGCGTGGAAAGGGTAGTTGCGAGAAAGACTCTCGAAAATTCGAAATTGGCACGCATCCTGCTTTGTTTGGGGACAACGGCGAATCGGCCTGGTGCCGACACAACTCTCGCCGGAAAGGATTGATCATGAAGATAACCGGGAAAACACTGACGACCATCATCGGCACGGGCGCCTTGGTCTTTGCGACGGGCGGTTTTGTCTCGGCGCAGGAAGCGGAGCCCCAGGAGCAGACCGCAACCCAGACCAAGACCCAGGTCAAGAATCAGACAAAGGACCAGGCTCAGACGGCAGGGACCCAGGGCCAGGGCCAGGGC
>JBDLIO010000373.1:0-3826 GCA_039714865.1 Acidobacteriota bacterium
CTCGATGCGTCCCAAAGACACAATGCACGATCGGAGTCGTGCGCTCCCACTCAGCTTCCCAACTGTTCCGCGTCCCAGCTTCCTGGCCTTATGGAAGACAGCAGAAGACAGAAGGACCGGTAGCGAATCGGCACGGCCCGTGCGAGGATGCACCAGATGCAGACTCAGCGATTCCGCATGGTCGTAGCCTATCTCGGGAGCAACTACCGGGGGTGGCAGCGTCAAGATAATGTGCCCTCGGTCCAGGCTGAGGTCGAGAAGGCACTGGCAGCGGTCTTCGACGGCTTGACCGCAACTCTGGAAGGGTCCGGCCGCACCGACGCGGGCGTGCACGCCACGGGCCAGGTGGCCCACGCCGATTTGCCGGCGACAATCCCACCGGCCAGTCTGGTCAAAGCACTCAACCACAACCTGCCTGAGACCATCCGAATCCGTTCGGCCGCCGTCGTGCCTGAGACCTTTCATTCACGAATCAACTCACGGGGCAAGCGCTACGTCTACCGCATTCGGTGGGACGGCGCACCAGTCCTGCCACCGTGGCAGACCCTCCGCTCGGCCAACATCCGACCACCGAAAGATCCCGAGCACATCACCTCACTGGTCTCAATGTTCCGGGGCCGCCGCGATTGGGCCCCCTTTACGGTCGCCAACCCGGTAACTCGAACGACCGTGCGAACGGTTTTCTCCGCAACGGCCGTCGTCCAGGCAAACGGTCTCCGGCTGGAGTTCGTCGGCGATGGCTTCCTTCGATACCAGATCCGGCGCATGGTCGGAGCCTTGCTGCAGGTCGGATGGGGACATTTCGACCAGTCGTGGTTGGAGGCCCAGCTCAATTCTGACCGGCACTCGCCGGATATCTTCACAGCTCCGGCTCGAGGTCTGACGCTGGAGCATGTGTATTTCCGAACACCAGGAGCCTGATCCCTTTCCCCTGCTCCCTGCTCCCTGCTCCCTAATCTCTAATCTCTAATCTCTAATCTCTACTACCTCAATCACTGCCCAGGCGTACTTTGGTAAACTGCCCGCCTTGAGCACCGATGATGATTGACAGAGACGGCATTGCACGCCCGGGCACTCCGGAACGCCAAATTCTGGATGAGATCCGTCCGGAGGGTCTCCCTCGGCATGTTGCGATCATCATGGACGGCAACGGCCGCTGGGCAAAGGCCCGGAACCTGCCGCGCGTGCAAGGCCATCGGGCTGGCGCCCAGGCCGTCCGAACCACATTGGAAACCGCCGCGCGTCTGGGAATCGAGGTGATCACCCTCTACGCCTTCTCGACCGAGAACTGGAAGCGTCCAAAATTGGAGGTCCGCGCTCTCTGGGTTCTGCTCAAAGAGTTCATCGACTCACAACTGGATACGTTCAAGAAGAACAACCTCCGTTTTCAGACCATCGGCGACCTCGAGCCGCTCGACCCGTCGGTCAGGAACTACCTCGACCGGGCACGGCAGGTGACACGGGACTGCACGGGAACCCTGGTGCAGATAGCTCTCAATTATTCAGGCCGGCACGAACTGAGCCGCGTCATCCGAGGCGCCGTCTCCGACGCCGCCCAAGGGCTTCTCGAGCCCGAAACGATTGACGAGGCATGGATAGCCCAGCATCTCGATACGGCGGGCAGACCCGATCCCGACCTCTTGATCCGAACCTCCGGCGAACAACGGATCTCAAATTTCCTGCTCTGGCAGATCGCATATTCGGAGATCTACTTCACCAAGGTCCTTTGGCCCGATTTCGGAACCACCGAATTCCTCGAAGCCATCCGGGCCTATCAACAGCGGGATCGTCGATTCGGCGGCCTGACCGATACCATTCCCCCGGGAGGCAGTCCTGTTCAAGCGTGAACTTTTTGCCGTCATCGCCGGCCCCCTCGTTCTGATATGCATCGTGTGGGCGCCGGGGTGGGTTTCCGCCCTCCTTATCTCTTTTCTGGTCGTGATTGCCGGAGACGAACTTTGCCGCATGGCCCGCGGATCGGGTCTTGCCACCAATCGTTTTCTTCCGGTGGTTGCACTGGCCGGCGTGTTGGCGGCCGCCGCCATCCGAGGTCCGGTGGGCTTGGCATTCGCAGTCGCCGTGGTCGTCGTGGCGGCGCCGGCTCTCCATTTGGCCCACCCAAAGGCGCCAGAGGGCGCTCTGACCGGAACTTCGGTCGATGTTTTCGGCATTCTTTACCTCGGCATTACCGGCGCCTGCTTCGCCTGGCTCCGCACCCTGCCGACTGATGAAACTACCGGTGTCCGCCTGCTGATCTTCTTCCTCGTAGCCATCTGGATCGGGGACTCAGGCGCATACTACGTCGGCAAGAATTTCGGGCGTCACCGGATGGCGCCTGTCCTGTCGCCCAAGAAGACCTGGGAAGGTCTGGTGGGCGGTATTGCCGCGACCTTTGGGGCCGCCGCCATATTTCAGACCCTGTTCCCGCTGCCTTTCGGATGGCCCCACATTCTCGGCCTGGCCGCAATTCTCTCGGTTGCCGCTCCGATTGGAGACCTTATTGTGTCGCTGTTCAAAAGGGATACCGGCGTCAAGGATTCGTCCTCCTTGATCCCCGGGCACGGCGGCCTGCTGGACCGCACGGACAGCCTGCTCTTCTCGGCGCCCCTGGTCCTCCTCTACCTGGTCGCAGTGGGACTGGTGCCGTGAAAAGTCTTTCCGTGCTCGGCAGCACGGGATCAATCGGATTGTCGACCTTGTCCGTTGTCGAGGCCTTTCCCGACCGATACCGCATCGAGGCTCTGGCCGCGGGAATCAACCTGGAGGTCCTCCGCCCGCAGATCACGACCCACAGACCGTCGGTTGTGGCGGTCCGACACCAAGAGGATGCGGCAACACTTGCCGGGGATTTCCCGGGGACACGCTTCAGTTGGGGTCCCGAGGGGCTCGAAGAAGTCGCCTGCGCCGATGCCGCACACACCGTCGTCGCGGCGCTGGTCGGATCGGTCGGACTCGCCTCGACCTTGGCGGCCATTCGTGCAGGCAAGAACGTCGCCCTGGCCAACAAGGAGACGCTGGTGGTCGCCGGGGACGTCGTGATGGCGGCCGCTGCGGATGCCGGCGTCGACATCCTGCCGGTCGACAGTGAACATAACGCAATCCACCAGGCCCTCCGGGTTGGTCCCGCAGACCGGGTCAAACGGCTGATACTGACCGCCTCGGGCGGGCCCTTCAGGACGTGGTCTGCCGAGAAAATTGAGCGGGCAACACTGGAGGAGACCCTCAACCACCCGACCTGGAAGATGGGGCCCAAGATCACCGTGGATTCGGCCACGATGATGAACAAGGGGCTCGAGATCATCGAGGCGCACCATCTGTTTGGCATGCCCTCGGAAGCCATCGACGTCCTGGTCCACCCTCAGAGCCTGGTCCATTCCCTGGTGGAATACGTCGACGGCACACTGATGGCCCAGCTCTCAGTCAACGACATGCGTTTCCCGATCATGTACGCCCTGGCGTGGCCCGACCGCCTGACCTCACCCCTGCCGGCACTCGATCTCGCCCAGGTCGCACAGCTGACCTTCGAAGCGCCGGACCCCATCAGGTTCCCCGCCCTTCGGCTGGCGCGACAGGCCCTTGAGGCCGGAGGCGAAATGCCCGCTGTCATGAACGCGGCCAACGAGGTTGTCGTCGCCGCCCTTCTCGAGGGCGCCTGCGGCTTTTCGGACATCACCTCGACCGTCGAGGGCGTGATGGACCGGTGGTTAGCCCGCAATCGTCCCCTGATCGACCTCGAGCAGGCGCTGGCTGCCGATGAGGAGGCCCGGCATCTGGCCCGGGAACACCTCAAGTGAATACACCTAACATCCAAATTGTTATAATGATC
>JBDLIO010000374.1:0-3825 GCA_039714865.1 Acidobacteriota bacterium
GGCTCATTGCGGCCCGTCCGGGATCAGGTTGACCGTGTTTCCCGCATGCAATAAAAATTGAAGGTCATCGTCCGGATTTGCGGCGGCAGCTCCCTGAGTCAATGCAGCGCTGATCTGCTCGGGTGTGAGGTAGGGGTTGATCGAACGCATCAATGCTGCCGTGCCGCTGACCAGTGGCGCCGCCATGGATGTGCCGGACCAGATTCCGAATTGAGCTCCAAGGCCGGCACTGTAGACATCGACTCCCGGCGCACCCAATGTGACATCCACGCCGCGGTTGCTGAAATCTGCGAGTCGGAGGTCGCCATCGACTGCCGCAACGGCGAGAACCCGGTTGTCGTTTGCCGGGAAAGGCAGCGTCGAAAGACCGCTGTTGCCGGCGCCGGAAACCAGGACCACGCCACGACAGGATGCCTCCATCAAGATTCGGTCGAGGACACGGGAGCGGTCAGGGTAGGCAAAAGACATGTTGATGATGTCGGCGCCCCGGTCGATGGCCAGCAGCACGGCCCGGCTGATGTCAAAAGTGGATCCACGCCCGTCGTCGTCCAGTACTCGAAAGGGCAGAATCGAAGATGCCGGGGCGGCCAGCAAGACCAGACCCGAAACAAAAGTGCCGTGCCCGGCGCCTTCGTCGATTTCGTCGTCGTTGTCCTGATCGATGCCATCGGCGGTTTCCCAGGGCAGTGTGTCCTCATCGACGAAATCGTAGCCGCCTTCGGCAATCCGATGCCGGAGGAGGGGGTGGAATGGGTCGATTCCGGTATCGATCACCGCGACCATCGTTCCTCGGCCCAGGCTTCGGGCATGGGCCACGTCCAGACCGGCCTTGTAGAGCCCGTCCTGGGTGTTGAAGTCGTCGCTCGAGGCCTGCCGATCAATGGCGATTGCACGGCGCCTGATGCTGTCCGGGTCCGACTCCGGGTCCGAAAACGAGCGATTGGGCTCGAGGATCTCGACGTCCTCGTCATCAAGGAGTGCCTGAAGGACTAAAAGGTCGATATCGTGATCCCATTGGAAGAGGTGGACCAGTAGGCCCGGAATGGTCCCCGTGACGACGGCGCCATGACGGGTCGCAACGTCGAATGCGATCGCTCCATCCCTCAAGACGACCAGTGTCTCCCGAGTCGGCTCGTCAGGGTAACCCAGGGCACCGACATCGGTGATTTCCAACTCGACAAAGACCGAAAAAGAGAGGAATGTGCCGTCGCCGAGGTCCACGGCAATGACATCAACGTGCATTCCGGGCTGGATCTCCGGGAACGTCCCGACGTCGCCGTCGATTCTGGTGAACTCGTCCCACCTGATCCACTCCCCGGTTTCCAGTCGAAGCTGGTTGCCTACGACATCGACTTCGAGGACATAGCCTTCGATGTCCCGAATGCCGGATCCGGTCGAGGGGAATCCTTCGATCCAGATTGCGTCCATCGTGCCGTCGGTTTCCAGAATGACCTCTGTCCTGACCGGTGTTCCGACAACCAGGTCCTGGAGTCCGTTGAGTGTGCCGCGCCAGTCGGTTTCTGCGCTGGTTCCGATGTGCAGGTCGAAATCGACCTCGACGACGCCGTCGGGCAGGATCTCGCTGACGGCGCCCTCGATGGTCATCCTGAGCCCGCCGCCATCACCGTCTCCGTCGCCGTCACCGTCGTCTTCCCCCTCTCGCCATTCAACGAGAACTGCATCCACCCACTGTGGATGGCGGGGGTCTCTACCGGCAATGCCCGTCACCGAGACTCCGTCGCCGACGTCAAGGTCGGCGAGGCCGTCGACGTTGACCCATAGAGTCGCTCCGTCGACGATGACCTCAAAGCCGTCGGTTGTGGAGAATCGGTTCGAGGGAAGGTCGATCGACTCGACGACCGATACGAAGTCGACCGGATTGCCGGGTCGTTCCAAGAGTTCAAGGCGGGTCACGTCCAGAATATCCGGGTCCGCAGTCGTAAAGGCGCCGATCCCGATTCGATCTCCCGGGCCGAGATGTTCGACGGAATCCAGAGAGATCAGTTCGGCATCCGGTCGAATCTCCAGGGTAATTCCGTCGGTCAAGAGAATCGTTGACGGGTCGATCACGTGCTCGACCCACCCTTCCCGGGTAATCCAGGTCGGTTCCGACTGTGCCGTTCGCTCGATCTCGACTGCGGTCAAGAACCACGACCCGGGGCCGAAAAAGCCGACAATACGAAGCGTATCCCCGCTGCCGAGATCATCGAAGCCGTTCAGTCCGATCCACAGGGTTTCACCGGTGACCGCTACCCGAGTCTGGTCGTCGAGAACGAATGCGTCAGGGGGCTCGAGGTAGGCCAGAAGGCCCGTTACCTCAATGAGGTCGGGCGTTGTTTGTGTGCGATCCACCCACATTGCATGGAATACGCCTTGGACCCACCAGCCTTCGGCAAGAATGAGATCGCCTTCTTGAAGATCCGAGACGCCGTCGATGCCGTAGAACACCGTCTCCGCGTCGGTGACAACGATGCTCCCGTCAGTCAGGCCGAAGCTCAGGTTGTCGATGACAGAATCTACAGTGCCGGTGATTCCCACCGGGGTGCCGGGTGTCGAAAGCAGTTCAACCGAGTCGGCGATGATGCCGCCAGGGGAGATGGTGCCGACAACCGCCACATTGTCGCCGGGCTGAAGCTCGTCAATTGACTGGAAACCGGAGAGCAGTGTTCTGGGGCTCGTCATGACGAAAATCGAGTCATCCAGGATGAAATCCGTTGCTGAAACGACTTCGGTGACAAATCCTTCGATGTAAATTGGTGGTTGAGGATCATTAACCAGGCGGACCAGGTCTGCCACCAGGTTCCCCTCAAACCACCATCCTTCGATGTGCACCAGATCCCCGGGGCTCAGTTCCAAAAGAGAGGACATTCCCTCGAGGATCGTGTCCTGGTGGATCGAGACCTCCACTGAACCACCGATAACGAATGTGGAGGAGTCGACGACCCACGATACGGAGTCGTCAATAATTGCCGGTTCGCCGCCCGGATTGAGCAATATGACCATGGTGGCTCGGATCGCATCGCCTTCGACCCAGCCTGTGACAGAGACGAAGTCGCCGATCTGGAGATCGCCGAAGGTTCTGAACCCTGGGGGACCTGAGAACAACGTTCCCTGATCGGTTCTGATCAGGTGAGAGTCGTCGACAAAGAAGTCGGTCGCATTGGGGATGCTGGTGACAAAGCCAACGACCTCAATAGCATCTTGGAGGATTGCCTTCTCCGAAAGAAAAATGGACTCCCCGGAGGAGCAAACCAGGATGGCGGCCGCCGCTATCAAAAGTCCAAGCCGGAATGTTCGGCAACGAAAAAAGATCATGCGCCAACCTCCCACGGACGAGTATCGCCGTAAAGTTGCATGGAAGCCCAGAGTGCCGGGTGAGGGTGCTCCTCGCGCAGCTTGAGCAAGGCCCTGCGAAAGGCCTCCCCGGGACCCAGCTGAAAAACAGTTTCATAGAACAAACCGGCGGTCTTGCGGGCCAGACGGTCGTCCAGGGCCCCGGGAGCCAGCAGGGCTGTACGAACGCCGCCGGCGAAAAGAGCTCGAACGACTCCCTCCATCTCTCCTCCAGGAAGCACCTGCACATCGCCCGAGGCGCAGGCGGCACAGGTGATGAGCTCGACCTTCATCTCAGTTTGAAGCAGATCCATGGTCGTGAACCATCCGTCAGCCAGGTGGAGCCCGGAGCCACGGGGAGCGAGAGGTTGGAAGGCGCCGTGAGACGCAACATGAACGGCATCGCAGCTTTCCAGCAGCCTCTGAAGGTCGGCTACGCATGCCGATTTCGTGACATCAGCGACCGAGAATCGCTGGGCGATTTCGTAGGCG
>JBDLIO010000375.1:0-3822 GCA_039714865.1 Acidobacteriota bacterium
GAACTCGAAGAGATCATCCAGCGCGTCTTCGTAACCGGCGCTGGAGGAGGGCTCGAGCGAGAAGGAAACGGTCTCGGGCGAGCTGTTGTCCTGTTCCTTGGGGAGCAGAGCAATCGAGAAACCGGCAGCGGTGTCGGCGCGGTTGTGGATCTCGAGATCGCTGACCCACTGGGTGCCGGCCACGCCCGCCACGTGCGCGGCCGCGGGCACGTAGAAGGTCTCCATATCGAAGCGATAGAGCGCTCGTGTGACATCGCCGGTGACGTAGATGGCGCCCGTGGAACCGACAGCGACCCCGCTGAAGAACATGTGGGGCAGCATGCCTGCCGGACCGGGGACGCCCACGTCGAGGCCATCGATGAGGACCGACGAGGCGCCCGTCTCCGGATCCACCCGCGACAGCTGTGCCGCACCGGCCTCCACGACCAGCAGGCTACCGTCGGCATCGACGGCGAGCCCTTCCGGCGACGACAGACCCGTGGCCACCAGGACCGGGGCCGGAAGATTCTGCCCGTCGGCGATCAGCTGCCAGATCCTCCCGGTGACCCAGTCCGCCACCCACAGGTCGTCGTCGCTCGCCGCGAGGCCGGTGGGATATATCAAGCCCTGGGAGCCATCGGCCAGCGTCTCGGTCGTCCCGCCGTCGACCCTCAGTACCCGTGGAGCGAGGAGGTTTGCGCCGAGCTCGGCGACCACCAGGTCACCTTGAAACGAGATTGCGCCGGTCGGAAACACGAAGCTGTAGTGCTCCTCCAAGACCATGCCCTGCTCCGGGTCCAAGACCTGCACGGCGTTGGCGAACCAGCTCGACAGCACCAACAGATCCCCGTGAGGCGCCACGGTCATTGGGTAAAGAACCGTTCCGGGGATCATTCCCGCGGTCGTCCAGCCGAGCTGCTGCCCGCTCGCCCCGTCGATCTCCCGAACGCTGAAGAGATCAGCCACGAAGACCGAATCACTGCCGGCGCCAGGCACCACCGCCACGCCACCGGGCCCGACGAGACCGCCCGGAACCACGGTGCGCACGGTGCCGTCGGCCAGAACCTCGACGATGAAGCCGTCCGTATTACTCGACACGTAGAGGCGGTCCGAGGAGTCGAAGGCGAGGTTGTCCAGACCCTCCTCGAGCTCGGCCAGCACCTCGGTGTCCCCTGTCTGAACGTCCACCCTCAGCACCTCGCCGCTACCGTTGTCGGTAGCATGGAGACGCCCCTGAGAGTCGAACTTCACGGCACTCACGTGGTGGCCGTCGAAGACGGTCTCGACGGTGGGTGGCTCGGCATCGACGTCGATCTTCACCACCCGGTTCTCGGTCCAGATGGGTCCATACAACAGGCCGTCGGGTCCGAAGTCGAAGGCGTTCAGCCAGCCGAGGGTCTCGATGAGCAGTTCCGGCGCCTCGACCAGCTCCGGGTCGAGCTCGTACAGCCCGTCGCCGTAAAAGTCGCAGGCGACGAACAGTCGGCCGTCGTCGGAGAAGGTGATCGGGTTCACTCCCGGGGCGACGAGCTGGATTGTCGTGACCCCGTCCGGGGTGAGCCGGCCGACCTCGCCCTGCAGGATGTTGGTCCAGTACAGGGACCCGTCCGGCCCGAAAATCAGGTCATCCGGCGATTTCACACCCTCCTCGGGACCCAGCATGCCGAGCATGCTCCCGGTCTCCGTGTCGATGATGAAGATCCCGCCCAGCACCGAGGCGGCGTGCAGCTGGTCCGAGGCGTCGAAGATGACCCCGTTGATGATGCTGTACGGCGCGCCCTGCACCAGGACGTTGTTGCCGGTCTGGCCGAAAACAGGGATGGTGATCAGAACAAGTGGAACAACCATCCACAACCCAGGCAATCTGTTCAAGCGTCGCACGATAAACCTCCCTTTCGGCACGGGCCGGCCGACTGGGCACCATGCACAGGCGGCCGCCGGTGCATTCACAAAACCCGGCGACAGTACTCCCCGGCTTTTCTGCGTCCCTCTCTTGGACAATCTGTAATCCCTCAATATATGTTCCGGTGTTGAGTGCGGCAAGGGGTGAATCAAGAAATATGCGGGACAGCGCCGGGCTAGGCGGCTGTATTGCATAGAATCACGGCGCCTTTCGGGCGGCGCGAAGCCCCATTTTGTTTGCCGATCAGAAGGGTGGCAGATTTGCGGATGTTGCGGAGAACGGATAGCATCGAAGCATGTTCGTGCTGCGAACGATGGCCTTTGGGCTGTTCTTGCTCATCACCGGGGCTCTCGCTGCCGAGGAGAGGGTGACGGTGACGGTCCCGCTCGACCGGACGGGCCGCCATTTCGACAGATTGGAATCCTATCCGGTGCTCGTGCTCAAGTCAGGGGAGCGGATCCGGTACGCCCGGTATAAGATCGTCCACGATCGCGTCGAGGTTCGCTCTCCTGACGGCGGCGTCAGGACGTTCGACCGCGAGGACCTCGATTTCGAGGCGACCGTACGGGCCGGGAATGCCGGTCGCACACCGAAGACGAGCCGGCGACAGGCCTCCGGCAGTCGCGGCTCCGGCCCGAGGACAGGTCTCGCGGCGTTCGCCGCAACAGCCACAATTGAGGTCCCGGAGCCAAACCAGCAGGATCAGGTGCTCGAGGTCGACCTCAGCAAGGCCAACCTCATCGAGGTCAAGGCGGCGCCCCCCGATTTGCAAGATTCCGCAGCGGACCGGAGACCGTTTCCCGAGAAGGGCCCGGACAGGGCGGTCGAGGCAGAACTCCCGGCCCTGAGTGCCGCTCAGCGGCGGCTCTCGAGTGGGCTGAGAGAGGTCAGCTCCGACTGCGGCGGCTACACCGTCGGCCGGGGATCGAGCTGCGGCGGAGGAGGTGTCGTGGCGCGCAGGTACACCGCCGCCTGCCAGGATGCGGTTCGCCGCGCCCGTGCCGAGGTTCCCCGGGTTCGCGATGCGTTGACCCGACTGCGTGTGCAGTGCCGGAAGTCCGGGATGAACCCGGGCGAGACGCGGAGCTTCCTGAATCAACAAGGCCTTGAGGGCCTCGAGAAAGAGCTCGGCGCGGCGGATGCAGGGCTTGCGGGCTGGCAACGCGACATCTCCGATTGACGAGCTTCAGCGAGGGGTGAAGTGAAAAAGGCAAAAAAAGATGAATAGACGTAACTCTTCGCCCAAACCCGTCTTGATGCCGGGTACCGGTTTTCTTTTCCATTTTCCCTAAAAAATAGATAGACTCTTGAGAAGAAACCGGAAGAGGAGGCAATAATCATGACCGCGAGACGGACTCAACTGCGTTCCTGGGCTATTGCATTGGCGGCACTGACAGGCTTGACGATCGGCATGGCGAGACCGGTCCATCCAGCCGAGTTCGTGGTCAACTCGATCGACGATCACATGGACGGAACGTGCGATGGGGCTGACTGTTCGTTGCGCGACGCGGTCTGGGTGGCCAACCTCGACCCAGGTGCGGATCTCATCAGCCTGCCTGCCGGTAATTTTGTACTCGACATTCCGGGGCCGGACGAGGATGACTGTCTCACAGGCGACATCGATATCCTCAGTGCCATGATCATCGTTGGAATGGGAGCGGATGCGACGATTATCGATGCCGGTTCGTTGGGAGACCGGGTGCTGCACGTCAATGCCTCCGGGGAAAGCGTCGGCCTCGCCAACCTGACGGTGACCGGCGGCGTGTGACAGACGTTGCTCATGCCGCGCGTCGTACCCGCGGCGAGCTTCTCGTGCTTGAGGGCCCATCGCAGACCGCCGGTCGTCACGCCTTCCACGTCGGCGCCGGCGGGGATGAGCGACACGGTGTCGCCCGGCTGAGCGCTGAGGTTCACGGACCGCCCCGGGACGCAGACGGTGA
>JBDLIO010000376.1:0-3820 GCA_039714865.1 Acidobacteriota bacterium
TTCGGCCAGGAAATCCGCATCGACCCACGTGAAGCCGATTTCGTTGTCGACCGTGGCCCGCATGCCGTGCAGCATGCCGGCGATCGTCATCGGCGACCGTGGCCCGACGCCGTTGAAAGTGTCGTAGTTCTTGTCCTCGACGAGGCGGATGAACCACTCGCCGAGGTCGCGACAGTCGATGAACTGCACGGGGTCGTCCGGGTTGCCGGGCGCCATCACTTCGCCACCCTCGGCCACGCGAACCGGCCAGTAGGTGAAACGGTCCGAGTAGTCTCCGGGGCCGACGATCAGGCCGGGGCGAACGACGATGCAGCGGCCGGGAAAGGCCTTTCGGGCCTCTTCTTCACAGCGGGCCTTGAGGCCGCCGTAGTTCTCCCCCGTGATGTCCTTGGGCGTCTTGACCTTGGCCTCTTCTTCCGGCGACAGCGTCGCCGTCGGCGCACTCTCATCGGCGCCGATTGTCTCGAATTCGGCATAGGCCGAGATCGACGACGTATAGAGGTAGGTCTCGGCAGAGTCCTTGAGAAGGCCGGCCGATGCCGTCACCCAACGGGGCACGGAGGAGGTGTTGTCGATGACCACATCCCACCGGCGACCCTTTTTGACCTCGGCCTCGAGGGAGGAGAGATCATCGTTGCGGTCACCCTTGAGCTTCTCCATCAGCGGAAAGAGGTGCGTATTGGTCTTGCCGCGGTTGAACAGGGTGACTTCGTGGCCGCGCGCCCTGGCGTATTCGACCATTGGAGGTCCGATCAGCCCGGTGCCTCCGAGGACCAGGATCTTGAGGTTTCGGCCGGCCTTGGGGATGTCGGTCGCCCGGGCGGCGGCTGTTGACAACAGACCTGCGCCCGCTCCCGCGAGCAATGACAGTTGAACAAATTGACGACGATCTGAATCCATCGGGGGTGCTCCTTCGGTTCGATTCTACGTTGAGATCCTCTGCGAGTTCGGACCCGTGCTGAAAAAACATGAAACCCGGCATGACTCCTGATTCTCTCCAGCGCAAATGGTAAGCTGGTGTTCAGCGACGGAGATACAGAATCAAGGAGGTATTGATCATGCGACGCCTGTGGATCGTTCCGGTGGCGATGGCTTTCCTGGCTTGCACCTCTCACCACCTCTCTTTTGCGGTCGATGAAACGCAGCAGCCGGCCGCCCCTGCGACGAAATCCGGTGAGAAGAACGAGACGTCCCCACGGCCTGTGGTCCAGGAACCTCCTCTGGCGCTGACCGGGGAGGCGGCGGAAGAATTTTTGAAGACAGCCGAGATCACGGCGCTCGACAATTTTGCTACCAAGGGCATCACCAGGCCCCGAAAGGCCACGCTGACCGACGGTGAGGTGACGGCGAAGGCGGTCTTCAAAACGGTTGAGGAGTTCTATCCCAAGCAGAGGCTGTCCTCCGGCCGCACGGTCTTCAAACTCAGGGACCGGTACCAGCACGAGATTGCCGCCTACGAACTGGACAAGCTCCTGGGGCTGGACATCGTGCCGCCGACCGTAGAGCGAAGGATCCGTCGGGACATAGGCTCATTGAGCATGTGGATCAACGGCACGATGACCGAGTGGCATCGGAAGAAGGTCAAGAAACTCTCACCGCCGGACATCGAGGCGTGGAACAACCGGATGTTTACCGTTCGGCTGTTCATGCAACTGACCTGGGATACCGACTTCAACAACATCTCCAACCTCTTGATCGATGCCGACTGGAAGATCTGGAAAATCGACTCCTCAAGGGCCTTTCAGGCGACCAAGAAACTCCGTCGGGAGGGTTCGTTGACCCGTTTTTCCAGGCCTGTTCTCCGGGCACTGGAAGACCTCGATCGTGAAACGCTCAATCAAAAACTGGGCCCCTGGTTGAAAGACGATCAACTGAAAGGCCTCTGGACCCGGCGGGCTCGTATCCTCGAGCTGGCTCAGGAGCGGGTCGAAGAGAGGGGCGAGGCGGCGGTTCTCTACGACTGATCAATCCAACAGGATGATCGGTGAGCCATCGTCCCTGGGTGGGGCCTGTCATGACGGTGGTCTGAGCCGATCACGGAGGCTGCCAATTGTCGCTGACGCCGTCTCCTGTCCCTGCCAACTGCCCCGGCCCCTGACCCTGTCAACTGACGCTATTCCTGTCCCTGGACTCTTCGGGAGTCCCTGGATCGACGACAACAACTCCCCGCTCTCGCAGTGAGGCGATGAGAGGCTCGCGGTTGGCCATGGTTCTCACGGCCAGGAAGAAAATGATCCCGGACGGATCCTCGATCCGCATGAAAAACTCCCCCGGCTGAAGGTATTCGACTTTGGGCCTGAGGTAGAGCCGGGGGTGGCCGATGACATAGGTGATCTTGCGCCGGGCGAGATAGGTTTCCGGCGCCCTTTTTCGATGGCCGACGCCACTGCCTTCCGGCACGGGACTGTGGGCGATGAAGTGGTCGTTGAGACCAAGTTGATCCAGACATCGCATCTTTGAAAAGTAGGGTATCGCCCCGGCCGCAGTGGTCGCCAGACTCTCGCCCGGCAGGGCCGTTCGACCAAAGAACTTTCCGATGAGGACCCAGGCCCTGGTGCTGTCCTTCCACATCTCGGATCGGGTCATCACCGAATGGGGTTGGTCCTCGAAATACATGCCGGCATTGAGTCCGACGGTGGCTGCCGCGATAACGACACCCAGTGCCGAGGCCGAGGCCGTCCTGGGGGTGAACTTCCTGAAAAGAGACCACATCGCAGAGACGATCAGGATTGATGCCGGCGCCATGACGGCATCAAGCATGCGGAATTCCATGAAACCGCCGCCGATGGCAGTGACATATCCAGAGTAGATTACGATGACGGCCGAGAGGGCAGCACCGAAGGTTGGGGTCCGAGTGATCAGGGCTCTGCCGAGATGGAAGGAAACGGCCAGAATCGCGGCGAGACTGAAAACGGGGAACGAGGCTGCGAAGTCAGCCATGTAGGTTGCCCCGGAGCGGAAATCGAAGCCGGGCACCTTGGCGTAAAAAGTGTTGGGGAGGAGATCTCCGTAATAGCTCCAACGCCACCAGAGATGGCCGGCAACCCCTGTCGCCCACAGGGCCAGACCCCACAATCCCCACCGGGACCGGAGGGCGGTTGCACGAGCGACCAGGAGGAAGAGCAGCATGAGACCGGCGAACAGAAAACCCTCCGGGCGAGTCAGGCAGAGCAACAGCAGAGTTGGGCCGAGAGCGAAATCTTCGGCCCTTGAGACCTGTTCGTTGTACCTGCGCCAAACCAGAAGGGCAGCCCCCAGCACCAGAAACCCAAAGAGCCGTGTCTCCATACCGGAGGTTGACCACAGGGCGAAGGTCCGATCCGAGGCCATCAGCAATGCGGCGGCCAACCCGGCCCAGGGATCACGGACGACGCTCCCGGCCAGCATGAAGAGGAGGACCAGAGCCCCGACGCCGAGCCCTAAGGAGATGATATGGATGCCGGGTTCGAACGACCCGGTTGCCAGCCGGATGGTCGTCAGGATCGCCAGCCATGCCGGACTGGTGTAGCCCTCGACCCGCTCTCCCTGATTCCATACCGGGCCCCAGCCGTTGATCCAGTTCTCCGAATACCGGAAGAAGATGTAGGCATCGTCCTGGACAAAGAGGTGGAACAGACCGTGGCCGACGAAGGCGGCGCACACCAAAACCAGAGCAGCCCAGGCGGCTCGATTCGACCACGCAGTCATAAAGCGGCCTCCAACAAGCGAGGAATCACGAACCACCGGAGGTCCGTGCGTCCGGGCCGAAGGTCCTTCCAGGGAACCTCGAAATCGACGACGGGTGCGCAACGCACCTCTCGTTCGGTGCCGCGGCATGAAT
>JBDLIO010000377.1:0-3817 GCA_039714865.1 Acidobacteriota bacterium
GTCGAGCTCCTCGAAGCCCACCTGTTCGAAACCCCTCACCAATCCGAAGGCCCTGGACAGTTTAGGGTTCGAGGTAAAACAACCAGTCTTGAAGCCGGCGTCCCGAAAGCGCTCGGCAAGGGTCGATGGTCCTCCTTCGGGCAAACCCTCCGGTGGCTGGAGCGGCAATCCGGTAAACAATGATCGCGTCGACGGTGCAGTTGACGGCGCCACACAGAAATGTTTCGCGAAGCGGACCCCTTCGGCGGAAAAGGAATCGAAACAGGGCGTGTTGACCTCCGTGGATCCGTAACAACCCAGCGAGTCGGCCCGCAACGCATCCATCACGTATACAACAACCGCTTTGGGAACTCTCGGAGGTTGAAGGGTCGTACTTTGCTCTGTGGGTGGTTGTCTGTTCTCCATTGTGAGGTCCCAGACTGCGGGATGGCCTTCACCAAGAGCCACCAGCTGTATACGCACGATTCCGGGTTTCTCTGCAATATTGAATTCAAAGTCGGTTGCACCTGCGTGTGCGGCGCTCCATCGGAACATCTCCTTGGCGGGATGATCGTGCGCTGTCACCTCAACAGCAAAGACCTGCCCCGGTTGCGGGCCGTGGGGGGGTGCAATGCTGCCGACAAGCCGTGTCCCAGCCGGAACGGTAAGAGTCCATCGGACCAGGGACCAACCCTGTTGGGATATTCCGCTTTCTGAGAAAACCACCTCACCCGCCTGGCGTGGCGCTTTAAGGTGAACGGCACGCACGGAAATCACATCGGGTTTGGAAAATGACAATGCAACAGGAACGACACCCCGCCGAGTCGGCGTCGGGAGCCTGATCTCTTGGCCGTCGATCACGGAACAGCTCGCGACCTTCTCGCCCTCCATGCCCACTGCGACCTCACCAAAATCGGTACCGGTTTGAGCCAGTTGGAGAACCAGGGTGCGTTCGCGAGGATCCACCGAGACCATCTCGAGTACCGCCGGATCAACAGTCGGTCGCGCCGCCGCCTTGCCGCCGTCGCGAACGAAACGCCAACCGGTGAGCCATCGGTCCCGGCTTTCGCTGTTGCTGCGTACAAGTCTGTTGGACTCTATGAGGATCTCGGCGCGGGCAGTTTCTTCGCACAGTCGAACCTGCACGACTTCGCCCCTTGAACAGGCGGTTCCGAGGCAAAGAAACGCGACTGCAAAAAGGCTGAGGCGGGAGGACTTTCCGTAGCGATGCATAGGGCAGTCAGTATACGGGCTGAACCAATATTTCGGCCACCTCTCAACGGTCTGTCAGTCCGTGATTCCGGCAAGCAGCGTCCTTTTCAAGAAATCAACCTTCAATCGATGGAAATGGAGGGCGAATTGCCCGCGGCGAACGCCGTGCCGGGTCTTGGGGTAGATCATCAGCTCGAAGTCCTTGTCGGCCCCGGCCAGGGCGGCGACCATCTGAAGAGTGTTCTGAAGGTGCACGTTGTTGTCTCTCGAGCCGTGAACGATCAACAGTGACCCATTGAGTTGGTCGGCAAAACCCAAGGGGGCACCCTCGTCATAACCCTCAGGATTGTCCTCGGGCGTATCCATGTAGCGCTCGGTGTAAACCGAGTCGTAGAGGCGCCAGTCGGTGACCGGAGCATAGGCGATGCCTGCCTTGAACATCTCAGGCGCCTTGAGCATCAACATCAGAGTCATGTACCCGCCATAGCTGCCGCCGTACACCGCCACTCGGTCCCCATCCACCCAGGGCTGTTCTTTCAGCCACCGGGCCGCAGCCACCTGGTCGGTGACCTCCACCTGCCCGAGGCGGCGGTGGACCGCGGTCTCAAAGGCATGGCCCCGACCCCAGGTGCCCCGGTTGTCCACCAGAAAAACCCCGATGCCCATTTCGGCAAAGACACGGTAGGTATGGTGGATCGATCCACCCCATCGATTCGCCGTTAGTTGCGAGTGGGGGCCTCCGTAGACGTAGAGTACAAACGGGTATTTCTTGGCCGGATCAAAATCGCGCGGCCGGATCAGCTGCGTGTGCAATTCGATGCCGTCTTCGGTTGTGATCGCTCCCGCTTCCACCGGCAGGAGGTCCCAATCCTCCAGTTCAGCGCCCGAGCGCCACTGTTCGCGGACGACCGTGTCGTCGGCGGTCTTCACCAGATCGGCCCGGGGCGGCGTATCGAGGGCGGACCAGGAGTCGACCAGCCAACGTCCACCTGGGGCCAGGAGGGCACAGTGATCACCACCGACCTCACGTCCCAGACGCCTTGTCTCACCGGTCTCGAGGTCCAGGGCATAGAGGTGCCACTGGCGAAGTTCTTCAGCATTGGCACGGAAGAACACCGTCGATTGGCTCTCGTCGAGTCCGGTCACACCGTCGACCTGCCATCGGCCATTGGTCAACTGCTTCTCCAGCGTGCCGTCCGCGGCGTACAGATAGAGATGATTCCAGCCATCCCGCTCGGAGGTCCAGAGGAACCGCCCGTCGGCGAGGAAGAACAGGTCATCCCCAACGTTGACCCATGCC
This sequence comes from Acidobacteriota bacterium, assembly GCA_039714865.1. Lineage (GTDB taxonomy): Bacteria > Acidobacteriota > Thermoanaerobaculia > Thermoanaerobaculales > Sulfomarinibacteraceae > DAOWGJ01. The sequence goes on from JBDLIO010000377.1 coordinate 2,492, forward strand.
TCGTCCCGGTCGGTCATCAGGACCCGGCTCTCACCGGAGACCGGGCCGGCAACCAACAGTTCCAGGACGGTCTGGTCACGGTTGAGCCGCTGAAACCAGACCCCGCCGGCCGGCGTCCAGCCTGCACGGGGCAGGTACTGGTCGTCGTCCCCAACCTGAATCCAGACCGGATCGCCACCCTCAACGCCTACGACACCCAATCGGGCAACCGGATTGGGCCGGCCCGCCTTGGGATAACGCTGCACCTCGAGTCCCGGAATGGGCATCGAGGCGTCCGCGATCGGCACGACATCAACCCCGGAACTGTCAAATTGAAGAAAAGCCAACCGTGAGCCGTCCGGCGACCACCAGTAGGATCGCTCCAGTCCGAGTTCCTCTTCATAGACCCAGGCGGCGACGCCGTTGGTGATCGTTTCTCGCCCCATGCGGTCCGTCACCCGATGAATGACACCGGTCGCACCATCCATCCAGTAGAGATCCCCCGAACGCACAAAGGCCAGGCGCATTCCGTCCGGGCTGAATGTCACATGAATTTCAGGCTCGTCGTCGCCTGTCAGATACCGTGCGGTCCCGGTTTCCAGGTCCAACCGGAAGAGGTCACCGGCGGCCGAACCGACAAGGTACCGACCATCGGGGGACACGGTGGGCGCCGACCGTGAAGAGCAGGCAGCATTGACGTCGCCCAGGGACAGCCGCCGGAAGTTCGGTCGCTGCTCTTTCAGGGCCTTGGTCATTTCGGACCACGAAACGACGCGCCGTCGGGCCCCATCGGCAACATCCTCCAGCCACAGAACCTCGTCGTCGCCGTCGGTCGCACGGTAGAGGATTTCATCGCCCTCCGGCATCCACATCACCCCCGAGGGCTCTTCCAGGGTCAAAGCCTCTTCTTCGAAGATCGCCTCCAACGTCGGCCTCTTGAGGGCCTGCTCGGCCGCAACAATCGGGAAGGACACCAACAGGGACAAGACCAGCAGGAATGAACGCATCAAGACCTCCGTCGGGAGCAGTGTACGCCGGACGGGAACAGGAAACTCGAAACTGTGGCACGATACCCTCCATGAAAGTCCTCAAGACCACCCTCGTCATAATGCTCATCCTCGTCATCCTGGCCGTCATCGTCGGCGTGTTACTGCCCTCGAGCGCTCACGTTGAGCGTTCGACGACGATTGACGCCCCCCCGGCAACGGTCTTCGCCCTGGTCAACGGTTTCGCCCTGTTCAATCGGTGGTCGCCGTGGTTCGAGATGGACCCCGAGGCCCGCTACAGCTACGAAGGCCCGGCATTCGGCCCGGGGGCGAAGATTTCGTGGGTTTCGGACAACCCCCA
>JBDLIO010000378.1:0-3812 GCA_039714865.1 Acidobacteriota bacterium
CTGAGTTCCATGATGGGATCCAGCGAGGGGTCGAAACGGAGGATCAGCGGCCCCTCGGCCTCGTCGGGCAGAAAGACCAGGTCCAGCTTCTCCAGCGTGTCCTGGATGGCGGCGGACATCGTCGTGTCCCACGAGAATTCCAGAACGACGTCCGAGAGCCCTGCACGGGAGACCGAGGAAATGCGCCTCAAGCCTCCGATGACTCCCAGCGCCTCTTCCAATGGTCTGGTGACGTCGTTTTCGACCTCCTCGGGGGCAGCGCCGGGATATTCGGTGCGCACCGTCAGGGTGGGGTAGGACATCTCCGGCATCAGGGTGACCGGCAATCGCCCGTATGAGAAATATCCAAAGACGATCGCCGCCAGGAACACCATCGTCACCGCAACAGGACGGTCGGTGATGAAGGAAGCGGCGCTCGTCAAAGGCGTGGCGTACTGAGGTGTCTCAGTCTGGTTCATCGGGGGGTCATCCCCTCGGTGCAGAAGAAGAAAGGAACGCAAAGACGCAAAGGTGCAGAGGCGCAAAGGTAGAAACCCAGACGGCGCCGATGTCGATCACGGCAACGCGGCCTTCGGCCGCTTTCGGCCTTCAAAGAACGACCTTCATGAGCAAGCTCATGTCGTCCGCTCTTCTCGACCTCGGCACGCTTCGCGTGCAACCGGGCTCGATGGAAGGGTGAACCGGCTGTTGATGAACTGGAGCGCCAAGGGCCTGGTCCGCCTGAAGCCGACGAAGGCGGCTGTCGGAAGGGAGGTGATGCCGAGGAACGCTTGCGTTCGGTGGCATTCGCCGACCGAACGGCAAGCCCCGAAAGGGCAGGCGGACGCGGGAGACCTCTCGAAATTCCCTCTTTGCGCCTCTGCAGCTTTGCGTCTTTGCGTTTATTCCCCTGCTCTTTGTGGCTATTCATCGTCTTCTTCGTCTTCTTCGTCTTCTGGCTCGGGATCGCCCGGCAGGCGCACCTTGGCGCCGTCCTTGAGGCCCGACTGGCCGGCGACGACGATCTCATCGCCGGGCGCCAGACCATCAGCGGGCTCCATGAATTCGGGGTCTTCCAGGGCCGGCACGACAGCAATCCGCTCGACCGTTCGTTCCTCCCCCAACCGGAAGACGAAGATCTGGTCGTTGTCATACACCAGTGCTTTCTTGGGAATGCGGATCGCCTGCTCGTGCACGGCGGTGACCAACTCCACCTGCACGTACATGCCGGGGCGAAGACCCTTTTGCAGTGGGGTTGCAACCGTGACCTTGATTGTGCCCGTGCCGGGATCGACCACGGGGGAGATCCGGTCAATGGCGCCTGAGAAGACCAGGCCGCCGAGGGCGTCGGCTGTCAGACGGGCCGGCTGCAGACGTTCGAGCCGAGGCAGCTCCTGCTCGGGCACGTAGATGCGGGCGACAATCGAGTTGAAGTCGACGATGCGGAACAAGGGCTGATTGACCGATACGAAATCGCCGAGATTGACGCTGCGCTCGGTCACGATGCCGGAGATGGCCGCGCGGACCTCGGTGTAGGCCAATTCCCGTTGGGCGTCCTCGAACGCCAGGCGAGCCTGGTCGAACTGGTACTCGGCATCGATGAAGACCTGCTCGCTGACGAGCTTTTGGTCAAAGAGGTTCTTCTGGCGGTCGAATTCGCGCCGTCGCTGGTCCAACTGGCTTGTTGCCTTGGCCAGGGCCGATCGTTGCTCCTCGTCCTGCAGATTGACCAGCAGTTGGCCCTTGCGCACGGTGTCGCCTTCTTCGACCAGCAGCTTGACCACCCGCCGGGTGGCTTCGGCGAAGACCTGCACATCCCTCTCGGCTTCCAGGGTTGCCGAAAACCTGAGTGTCGCCTCGATCAGGCCTTCTTCCAGGGGCGCGACCTCGACGGGAATCGCTTCGACCTTGCGTTCTTCACCTTCGCCGCCACCGCCGTTTTCAAAGGTTCGGCTTTCGCTCTCGACCTCGCAACCGGCCGATAGGATCGCAATTCCCAGAGCTATTGCAAGCGCCATTTTCGAGTATGAAGTTCCCACTGTCTCCTCCGAAGTAGATCTCGTATGGTGGGTATCGGCCACCATGCTGCTTGAGTCGTTGCCGGGACGCACCAGTCCCCGGTGGTCCCTCTGTTCATCATTACGGAGAAACGACGTTCAGGTTCGCTGGGAGTTGAACTCACAACCAGAACGGGATCAAATGGCGTACAGGTTCTGGTGCTATCGGCGCCTCTTTCGTTTTCCCGGGCTTTGGGGGTGAAAGTATCACCAGTTCATGTCGGCCGGATTCGAGTCCGTTCACGGGCAAGAAACTGACGATGCCTTCGAGACCGGTCTCCTGCTCGATCGTGAAGTCGAAGTGAAGGTCCTGCAATTTCTCGCCATCGAGGGAAATTTCGAAGAGCGAACCCAGGCATTCGGCCGTATCCTGAATCAGGGAGTCTTCGAGCCTTTCGCCCTTACCGGCATCGAGTCCATTCTTGCTGAGCTGTTGCAGGTCTGGGCATGCTTGTTCCACGAGGTGATTATGGCGGCGTGGAAGGTAAGGGATGAACAGCTTGACGTAGGGTTCTTCTACGATGTCGTTTTGCATGGTCGGGATCTTCGGTTCAACTGCTGTCAGGTTGCGCAGGTCGCGGTAATGCCGTGGATCCACACCCTGTTCGCGCAGAGAGTCCGGGAAAAATGTCAGACTGTCGATTCGGACAATGCCCTCTCCAAAAAACACCCCGCCGACATGAAACAGGCCAAGGGTGAGAACGGAGCCCAGGATGACCATGCCCACCTTGGTATCGGAGATGTTGCTGCCAAGTGTCAGTTGAGTCGTTCCGACCAGACGCATCGGCGAAAGGGCGTAGGCGATGTTGACCAACAGGCGAATCAACCTCTCCGGCACACCGCCGGATTTCACCCGTGAGCTAAAAGCCTTATCAAACGATTGGGCCATTTGTTGGATGACGACAATGATGGCTATAAGGCTCCAAAATATGATGTTGGCGCCCTTGCCTCCCAAAAACCCCCATGAAGAGCCGAATGCAAGCGCTGCAACTGCTGCGATGATGACGACCGAATACACAAAGACGAAGACGATCAGAAAACCGAACGAAAAGACCAAGCTGCACAGATCGTCGACTTTCTCGATCGTCTTGCCCAGGGAACCGATACCGGCGCGATACCGTTTGATAGTGGCCGGTCCCAGTTTGAGCTGATCCCAACGAATGCCGTCCGGGAAAACACTTTCCAGGCCGAGCAAACCAATCCAAAAACCACGCATTATCAGGTGGAGCAAAAAGGTGGCGATCAACGCATAGAGAACCAACTGGAGATAGACCGGGCCGAGGGCCCCGAGCATTCGGAGGTTCCCGCTGAGGCCGGCCCTGAAACTGGTGGACCATGTGTCAACAACAGCCGGAAGATGGATGAGCCCAAACACCAATGCTCCCGAAAGGAGGAGCTCCATCTCATAGGTGCGGGCGTGGAATCCACTGAACCGGCTCCGGCGGTTCTCAGCTTGCGGTGAATCCTTGGACTCGATGTCGCTCATGGGCTTCGGCCACTTTAACACGGGGTTGGGTCCCAAAAAAAAGCCGCCTCAGGGGAGGCGGCTGTTCATTGTATGAGACCGGCGTCTATTCGATGGAGAAGCTCTGCAACTCCACAGGCACCGCACCAAAGGTCAGCGTCGCGTTCATCATTTCTCCAAGGTCCCCGCCTCCGGAGTCGCCAATGCAGACCAGCCAGGCGCCGACGAGGTCTTCAGTGTCAAAGTCCGACAAATTCGTGCCGGGGCCCATGTCCGGGAATGGCACGTGGGCGCAGACACCATCGTCGGCG
>JBDLIO010000379.1:0-3797 GCA_039714865.1 Acidobacteriota bacterium
CCTCGATTTTGACAGCGACGAATTTGACGACCAGAGTCTGGACTGGGACGACATTCAGGAGATCCGATCCGCTGGCGTCTTTCAAGTCCGGTTCCTGGACAACTCCGTCGTCACCGGTAAGATCCTGCTTCAAGACGGCAAACTCCGGTTGATCGGTGGAGAGGCATCGGAACATGATGCATCCCAGGTCCTCTCCATCACGGCCAACCAGGAAAGGCGCCGTGACTTGTGGGGTGGCGATATCGGCGCCGGCTTCAACTTTCGAAGCGGCAACACAGAGCAGACCGAGGCCAATGCCTCACTCAGCCTGATTCGCCGGACCCCGGAAAGTCGGATCAACATAGACTACCTTGGGAATTTCTCAGAAAGCGACAGCACCACCATCGCCGACAATCAGCGCACCAGCGCGAACTGGGACCGATTCATCTCGGACCGATTTTTTTGGACGCCGCTCTATGGCGAGATCTTCAGGGACCCCTTCCAGAACATCGCCGCCCGCTGGACCGCCGGCGTCGGGCTCGGCTACACCGTCGTCGATACCGCCAAGGTTGACTGGGACATCAAGGGCGGGCTGGCCTACCAGGGAACCACTTTCGACGATGTCCTTCCGGATGTCGACGACTCCGAGACCTCCCCGACCCTGTCGCTCGGAACCACCTACGAGCATGAACTGACCGGGTGGCTCGACTACCATTTCAACTACGACCTCTACATCGTCAGCGAAGACGCGGGGACCTACACCCACCACCTGATTACCGGATTCGAATTCGACCTCCCCAGCGACTTCGACTTCAATATCGACTGGGTGTGGGACTACATCAAGGACCCGCGACAGAAGTCTGACGGCGAGTATCCGGAGAACAGCGATTACCGGATGATTTTTAGTCTGGGCTATAGCTTCTAGCGCAAATCCGGGCCGTATTGGCCCTTCGAAATCAACTGATTCGCTGACGACGGCAATTCGGGCCAATCCAGCCCGGAATTTCGTTTGTGCGCTTCGCGCGGGAGAAAGATTTAAAAAAACGGGAAAACTTTATCGTTTTACATAAAAATTTCCTTGACAAACAGAAATTACAAACCCATATTGGTCTTATGAGAGATCAACACACCCTCCGCCCAGCCGGGAATCCTGGTGTGGAGCCGCCACTATGACCATCGAGATCCGCCTGGACGTCATGCTGGCCATGCGCAAGATGTCGTTGACCGAGTTGGCCAACCGCATCGGGATCTCGGTGACCAATCTTTCCCTGCTCAAGACCGGCAAGGTCAAGGGCATTCGTTTTTCGACCCTGGACGCCATCTGCCGCGAGTTGGACTGTCAACCCGCCGACATCTTGGAATACCTCCCGGAATACGTGTGAACGGAACGAAGGAGTCCGCCATGAACGAGCAAATGGAAAAGAACGAATACGCGATGGCCGGATGGTTGGCGATCGCTGCCGCCACCCTGACCCTGCCGATGTTCGGCCTCAGCCTCACCGTCGACATTCTCGCCAAGAAGGCGGCCGAGGTCGCGATGATGGTGCTGCTCCCCTATATCGTCGTCACCCTGTGCCACACGGCATTCAGCATTTACGCCTTTATTCGTTTTCGCACCCTCCTCAACCGGCGACACGCATTCCACGAGGTTGACGCCCTGGTGACCGCCATCGTCATCGGCGTCATCATCATCACCGTGACCGCCTTGCCGATGAAGGTCCTCAATACTCTCGGCCTCATCGGGATGCCTCTGATCATCGGCTTCATCGCCTTCATCTTCATCTTTGCAATGACGATGGGAGTCATCAGCATCATCTTCGCCGTCAGGCTCCTCCGTCTGGACCATGACCTCAACGGCTTTCTCAAGCCCTACGCCTACATCACCATCGCCGCCGCCGCCTGCTTTGCACTGGTGATCACCGCACCGTTGGGCATGATCATCGACGCCGTCGGCAACGTCGTGCTGGCGCTGATCTTCCTCAAGCCGGAAGCTGAAGCTGTGCAGCCGGAGTTCGTCTAGAAAAGGAGCGGGGTGGTCGTCCGTGGACGGCCACCCCGGAATTTCGTTGGGCCGGTGATCTCAGCGCCGGCCGGAACCGCCCTTGTTGCCCCTCGAGCGTTCTCCGGACCTTGCTTCGGGCGCGTTCGCGGGCTCTCGCCGCCGGGTGTCGGAGGGAGGCCTGGAGGTCGACTGGCGGCGTGTGGTCTGCTTCTCTGATTCCGAGCCGCGCACCTCGGGCGAGCGCTGCCGGCGGTCTTTCTCGGCGGGCCGCCGTGGCGCCACAGAGGTGGGAGTACTTCGGTCGTTTCGGTACTCACGGTTCCGGTTCACCGGGGCCCGTTTGTGATCATCGGTCGGCGGGCGCCGCTCATCGTTGAAACGACGTTCCTGGGTCAACGTGCCGCGCTTGTGATCCCCATTGGGCGAACGCCGATCATCGCTGATGCGGCGATCCCGGCCATCTGGCGCACGCCGGTCATTCTTGGCCGCACCTCGCCGCTGGCCGCGATCTATCGCGGTATGCCGATTGGATGTCTGGCGGCGGTCCAGGTTCTTGTGAGCGTCGTCGGTGAGAACCTGCTTCGCGGCGCGGCGGCCGTGGCGCTCAACACTCTCGGTCATGCCGCGTGGGCGGGCCATGGTCACCTCGCGGTCACCCATGGTCACCGTGCGGCGGTCCAGCTGCGCGTCGTGGACCTTCGCGCCGGCGCGACGAACATCGTGGCGGCTCGGCGCTCGTTGCATCCGCTGCACTTTTCCCTTGACGAAGTTCTGATTCCGACCGCGGGCGTAGTGGGCAACGTTGTCGGCGCCCATGTGCTTCCACGGCACGTAAGTGGCGTGGCGGGCGTCCTCCCACCCGTCCCAGTACCCGCGGTCGTAGCCCCGGTCAAAACCCCGACGGTATCCACGATCGTAGGAATGGTGATAACCACGCTGGTGGTGGCTCCAACCGCGAGGCGGACGGGCATACCAGCCCACACTGCCGCCGGAGTGCAGCCACACAACGTTGGCCGGGCGGTAGGTGTAGCCCGGCACCCAGGCCCAACCGTGCATGGTGAGAGCCCACTCACCGTAGTGGTGGGGAATGTAGCCCCAGGGCTCGTACGATACCCAGGTCCAACCGAGGTCGGTATGCACCCAGCGACCTTGGGTGTACGGACGCCAACTGGTGGTCACAGAGGGGCGCCACACGCGGCCGAGACCGTGCACCCAGATCCACTCGCCGTAGCCGTCGAGGGCGTACGTGTAGTCGAGGGACCCGGTGCGGTCGTACCAGCTGTCGCCGTACGCTCCCCAGTCACCGAAGCCTACGGACATGCCGAAGTGTGCATTGCCTACGTGAATCGAGAAGGAGTCTGCTTCTGTCGGCGGGGTTGGAGTGATGACCATCAAGGCTGCTGCGATCATCAGGCCGGCTCGTCGTATCGTGGTTCTCATGGCTGCCTCCCTGACGCCTGTTCGTGGTGGCGTCACCCGGGAATAGAGCAATTGCCGTGCCAGGGGGTACTTGGGGCGCCGTTGGTCCTCATTACATATGCACAAACCGGATGGCAGGGGCGTTCAAAGACCGCTTCAGGCTTCCGGTGTGTCACCTCAAGGGGACGCTTTCGCGTTGGCCGAGGCGGACGAAACGAGCCAACCCAGTGCTACACTCGGGCCGAACCAAAGGAGTTTCCATGTCACCGAATAGCCACCTCGAGATGTTGTCGGTCATTCCGCCGTGGGAGTGGCCGAACGATGCCGGCGCCTTGTTCATCGAGATCCTTCGCGACCCCGAAGCGGAGGAAGGCGACCGCCTGATTGCCGCGGAACT
>JBDLIO010000380.1:0-3793 GCA_039714865.1 Acidobacteriota bacterium
TGACGGCAGACGCTTCCTATTCGGATTTTGCGGCCCAGTTCTTCGACGAACTGACCGCCGGTACGTACGGCCCGGACGACAGGGATACCGCGGGCTGGATCGCTGAGATCCAGGCCTATCGCCAGGGGACCTGGATCAACCTGTTGCCCTGGGAATTCACCTTGCTGCCTGTGCCGGCGGCGACGCTGGGGAATGCAGGCCAGGACGCGCTTTTCGAGCAGGCGATCCTCGACGGCCTCAATACGTTGGACAATACCGATCCGGCGACGGTCTACGCCGATATTCTTGGATTGACCGGCGCCGTCCGCGGTTTGGCGCTGAGAAATCGCCTGACCTTTCCCGCCATCGTTGCGCCTCTCCACGCCGACATCAACGGCATCACGACCCTCGAGAATCTGGCGGCCGTGTTGGCGGGTTACCAGAACGCAGACGGCTCGTGGTATTGGCATTCCAATCTTGCCGCGCCGGCAGAGGGCGACAAGGAATCACAGACGACGGCGTACGCGGTCCTTGCCCTCCAGGCCGCGAACCTCCTGGTGACCGCCAACTATCAGCAAAACGTTCTCGACGCACAAGTGTGGTTGGAGGCTCGCCAACTTCCCGGCGGAGGATTCGAGAGTTGGTCCGGAGGAGATGTCGCCAGTGCCAACACCGAAGTCGAAGGAGAGGTTCTGCAGGCCTTGACGGAGACCCCGGTTCCGGTCGAGCTGATGAGTTTTTCGGTGGAATAGGCAGAGACTGATAACCGAGAACGGGGCGGCGGCAGGGCAGGGTCCGGTCGGCGCGGTACACTTGATCCGGGAATGGGAGGCGCCCATTCCCGGCTTTTTCGTGAATGAGTGAAAGGGGAGGCCAGGCACGATGTTGACAAGCCCGAGGCTGGTCGTGGGTCTCAATGCCGTGATCATCGCCCTTGCCGGCGACGAACCTCGTGTGCTGACGGTGTCGGTTCCAGAAGGGACACCACTCGAGGGAGGGACTGCGGCCCTGGAAAAGGCCGATGGTCCTGGGGTGGTCGCTCTTCCCACCGGGCCCCTGGATCCCGCCGGCGACCGGACCCTCGAACTGGCTCTCAGGCGGTGGGTCAAGGCATGGTCCGGCCTGGATCTGGGTTATGTCGAACAGCTCTACACCTTCGGCGATCGCTACCGGGATCCGGCTGAAGGAGAGGGAGGTCCCAGAGTGGTCTCCGTGGCCTCCATCGGGTTGACCCACCAAAAGGACCCCGAGGGCGCCTCCGTGGCGCGATGGCGGTCGATCTATCCATTCTTGCCGTGGGAGGACGGCCGGAACGGGCGTCCGCGATTGATTGAACAGTCCATCGAACCCGAACTGGCGCGGTGGATCGATCGCGGTGGAAAAGACAGGGGTCTGCGCCGGGAGAGGGCCTCTTTGGCTTTTGCATTCGGCGACAGTCCCTGGGATGGAGAGAGGGTGCTCGAACGCTACGAGATACTCTTCGAGATCGGGTTGGTTTCTGAGGGTTGTCGGGAAGATCGGGATGAGCCCGGGGAAAGGATTTCTTCCGGTCCCGGCCTGGGCCTGGACATGGCCTTCGACCACCGCAGGATCCTGGCAACGGCCCTCGGCCGGATCAGGGCCAAGATCCGCTATCGACCGGTGATCTTTGAGCTGATGCCCGAGACCTTCACGCTTTTGCAACTGCAGCGGGCGGTCGAGGCATTGTCCGGAGTCCGTCTTCACAAGCAGAACTTCCGTCGACTGGTCGAAACGGGAGGGCTGGTCGAAGGCACGGGGAGAGTGGAACCAAAAACCGGAGGCCGACCCGCCGAACTCTTCCGTTTCAGGCGAGAGGTCCTGCTGGAACGACCGGCGACGGGGGTTGGGCTGCCGGGGCATTAATAACTCCCGATCGAACATAGCGAGAAAACGAGGCGGTCTCCCAGCCATAAACACAGAAATCAACACAATGACGCAAAGACGCAACCTAAACCGGAACGGAACGTCCAACGCTCAACGTCCAACGCTCAACATTGAAGTACGCGTTTTGGGTCACTGATTGATTGGAGTGGCGGGGATCGGTGCGAAGGATGTCGGATTTCTGGGGACAAGAGTTTAGAGCGATCATTGTCCACTCCTCAGTGCCGACCGTTTCTGTTCCATTTCAAGCAGTCCTCGGGCGCGAAGTTCGAAGTTGGACGTTGAGCGTTGGACGTTGGACGTTCATTCCTGGATCTCTGCCTTGATGTGGCTCTGTGTCTCTGTGGTGAATCTGCCCTCTGACCCGGTCAGTTGCAGGCCAGTGGACCGCTCTCTTTGGTTCCGGCTCCGCCGGGTAGCCCTTGACAATAGTTATACTCAGATGTAGCATAATAATGACCGGAACGGCCGGCCCTTCTTTTTCGGCCGTTTATGCTCAAAACGAGCATTACGGAGGAACGATGCAGCACCTTCAATTGACGCCTGACGAAATCAGAATGGAAACCGCGGGGCTCTACGACCGCGTGCGGCGAGTCGTTCCGGAGGTGGAGTGGGCGGCTCACGCTCCATTGGTCGCCGAGATCAATCGGCTCAAGAAGGAGCGAAACGCGGTCATCCTGGCCCACAACTACCAGACCCCGGAGATTTTCCACGGTGTTGCCGATATCTGCGGCGATTCCCTGGCGCTGGCCCAAAAGGCCGCCGAGGTGGAGGCCGAAACGATCGTCATGTGCGGGGTGCACTTCATGGCGGAGACCGCCAAGGTGCTCAGTCCCGACCGGAGAGTGTTGATACCCGATCTGGAAGCGGGTTGTTCACTGGCCGAGAGCATCACCGCGGACGATGTCCGAAATCTGAGGGCTGAATATCCCGGCGTTCCCGTCGTCACGTACGTCAACACCACGGCGGCGGTCAAGGCCGAGGTCGACATCTGCTGCACTTCGGCCAATGCGGTCGAGGTCGTCGAGTCTTTGGGTGTGGAGCGCGTCATCTTTCTGCCGGATCAGTTTCTCGGGAAATGGGTTGCCGACAATACCGATGTCGAGGTCATCCTGTGGAACGGCCACTGCGAGGTCCACGAGCAGTTCACGGTAGAAGACATCAATGCCTACCGCAGACAGTTCCCGGGCGTCACGGTGATCGCGCATCCGGAGTGCGACCTGCCGGTTCTCAAAGAGGCGGACATGGTCGGCTCGACCTCGGGCATGATTCGCTTCGTCGCCGATCACCGGCCCGAAAGGGTGGTGATGATCACCGAGTGCTCGATGTCCGACAACGTCTCCGCCGAGTTTCCCGACGTCGAGTTCGTGCGCTCGTGCACGATCTGCCCCCACATGAAAAGGATTACCCTTGAAAACATCAGGGACAGCCTTCTTCTCCTCCGCCATGAGGTTGAGGTGGCGGCGGACGTTGCCGGGCGGGCTCGGCGTTCGGTCGAGAGGATGCTGGCCGTAGGACGGGGACCGGGAGGCTGAGGATGAACGCCTTTCAGACACTGAGAACGGACGTGATTGTCGTCGGGGCAGGGGTCGCCGGGATGTCGGCCGCCCTTCATGCCTCCGGCCGGCGGATTGTGATGCTGACCAAGGCGGCCTTCGGCGAGGGTGGCGCCAGTCCCCTCGCCCAGGGTGGCGTCGCCGCGGCACTGGGGCCGACGGATTCCCCGGAGGCCCATGCGGCCGACACCGTGGCTGCGGGTGCGGGTCTGTGCCACGACGAGGTCGTCCGGGCCATCACTCACGAAGGGCCGGCGCGGATCGCGGAACTTGTGGAGTGGGGGGCTCTGTTCGACCGCCGGCCGGATGGCACACTTGAGCTGGGTCGTGAAGGCGCCCACAACCTGGACAGGGTT
>JBDLIO010000381.1:0-3792 GCA_039714865.1 Acidobacteriota bacterium
TCGTTGATCTCGTCGTGCCACTCCTGAGCCCATCCGTCGGTGAAAATCTCTGCTGCCATCTGGGAAGCCTCCGTTTCAGTAGTTAGGCAAGGATAGACAAGCCGAGGCCAGTGGTCAAAGGGTCGAAGAGTCAGAGAGTCTAAGGGGTCGAAAAGGTCAAACAGGTCAAAAGGGTCATCGCACGGAGCGCAGGTCTCCGAACCTGCATCGTGACCTCAAAAACACAACTCGAAAACTGATTCGCCAAAATGCAGGAACGGACTCGTGCACATCAATGATGAGTTGCGGTTTTGTTCCTGCCTTCCCTTTTTGTGCCTTTTTGTGGCTATTCTTTTTGTCCTCTTGGTAATGCTCTTTGTGGCCTTCGTGGCTTAGTGGTTCAATTGTGTTTTGCTTCGTCCAGGTTTCTCAGGATTTTGAGGCGTTCCCATGAGGCCTTGTCGAAGGTCAGGGGCGTTCCTTCGAGCTGTTCGGCCAGCGCAGGGCAGAATCCCACGGAGTCGGCCTTTGCACCGATCTCTTCGACCGTTTTCTTGAGATCAGTTGTGATCTGACGGACCTCGGCCAGGCGGGGTGAGGTTGCCCAGATCTCTCGGATCGACTGCTGATGCAGATTTCCCAGGGGTTGGCGCCACTGAACGCACGGTAGGACGTTCCCGAAGGGGTCGACCGTGACGCTGCTCGCGCCGGCGCCGCAGTGCTGCTTGAGCTGAGGGCCATCCCCCTCACAGTCGCCGCCGGTTCCGGAGTCGGCCTTTTTCGCAGTGGGGCGCCGCTTCTTCTGGAATGCAAGCAGTCGTTCAACTCCCTGGAAGGACGGGGCGATGGTCAGAGGACCGAGGTTGCCGTCGTCCCGGGCCGAGACCAGAGGACTCATCTGCAGGCTCAGACCGAGATCGTCGGCGAGGTGGTACATTCCTTCGAATTCGTTTTCGTTCCACGAGGTGAGAACTGCATTGAGCTTGAGGCGCAGGCCGGCCTCTTGCATCGCCCGGAGGTTCTGCATCAGCCGTTCGAAGCTGCCGGGGACGCGCGTCTGCCGGTCGTGGCTCTCCGCATTGGCGCCGTGCAGGCTGATATCCAGGTTGAAGGGGTCGATTTCCGACTTGATCCGGAGGGCCGTGGCACTCTCCAGGGAGTGTCCGTTGGTCTTGACCCGGATGACCAGACCCATATCCCTGGCGGCTCTGCCGAGATCAAAGAAGATGGGGGAGGCCAGGGGCTCGCCGCCGGAGAGAGTGAGGTTCATCATCCCCAACTCCTGAGCTTCGCGCAGAAATCGGAGAGAGTCCTGCAACTCCATTCGCCGGCCGGTGGCGTTGACGTCGTTGTAGCAATAGAAGCACTCGAGGTTGCAGCTGTAGGTCAGCTCGAGCATGACCGAGAACAGGATGTTGCGGCTCCAGGTCTCGGCCATCAGGTCCTTGTAGCGCACTCAGTCCACCGGTTCCAGGACCCCGGCGTCTTCCAGTTCGGCAAGGTAGGTGTTGACGTCGGTTTTCAGTTGCGTCGGCTCGACGTCGTATTCGGCCTCCAGGGTGTCGAGAATCTGCGGCAGGGTGGTTCCCTCGCCGATCAGCTCGACGATGCGCACACCGACCCCGTTGACGACGAGGACCTCGCCCTCGTCCTGGAGAAGAACGATGCCTTCGTCGGCGATGCTGCGGTAGCGGACGTCAGATTTCAGGTGAAAGAGTCGGGTGGTATCAGTCATTGTTGTCAAGAACCTCCGGCAACATCTTCAACGCACCGCCATCCAGCGAAAATTCCAATTGCCGGGTCGGGACCGAGGCTGCCATTTGCTCCAGGGCGTCCAGCAGGGGTTTGGTCCGGTGGGGGTCGTCGTTGACCACCGGCGAACAGCCCAGGGCCTTGGCGACCGCCTGACCTCTGGACCACGGGGTCAGCCGGTTGTGGTCGCTCTTGTTCAGGCGAAAAATTCCTGCCAGGGGATAGCGGTTGCTGCGGGATGGGGTCTGGCCCAAATCCCCGGCGAAGGGCAGCTTCTCGACCACCCACTGACCGCCTTCGAGGCGCACGGCATTCATGTCGTCGCTGAGCACTTCCCATCCGGCGTCCAGAGCCATTCCGGAAAAGGTCGATTTCCCGGCTCCGGAATTTCCCAGCATCAGATAGGCATGACCCTCGTGGGCGACGCAGGCGCTGTGCAGGATCGTGCCTCCGAGCTCCAGCAAACGATAGGCCACCAGGACGCGGAAGACATTCTCGAAGATGAACGGGAAGTCGTCTTTTCGGCTTGCGGAGGTCCAAAGTACGGCCGACAATCCGGGAGTTCTGGTGATACGTGCGATGAAATCAAGCCCTGCAAGAAGGACTTCGTTCTCGAGGTACAGCCGATCGAAGGTGTAGTCACGAGTGGAAAAGTCGACGGCCTTGAAGGCCGCCGGGTCGAAGTTCAGGACGGTGGTTGGAAGAAAACCTGACGGCTGTCGGTCTGAATCAACGCAGAAGCCGACGAAACGATGTCGGATTGCATTCTCCTGGCTCTCGCTGAGGCTTTCGAAGGTGTAGGGGCCGCCTGCAAAATCGATCGTTACCGAACGCCCGCCCCAAGGGGCGCCTTCGGAGGTTGAGGGGAAGACCGAGGGATCCCTCAGGTAGTCTTCAGCAAAGACCATGTGCGTTGTCTGAGCCTCGTACCGAGGAAAGTCACAAACCGACCGACGGCCTTGGCGCGATGGCGCAGAGGAATCGTGACTGCGAGGGGAGAACACTGACCGCCGCAGACCCTGCCCAGGATGGCGTCGCGGGTGACTGATCCGTCAGGGGTGGGCGAGTTGTCGGCCTGGGTCAGGTAGCGGAGCGATCCCTTGGCCGGGAAGAGACCGATCAGTCGGTGCACGACGGGACGTCCGAGTGCACGCGTGACGACGAGGACATCACCCGGGAGATATGCTCGGGCTCTCCTGACAGTGACGCGGGCATCGTTTTCCAGGCAGGGCGCCATGCATTGACCCGAGACTCGAAGAGTCAGGCGGTTGTTGCCGGTGAGTTGGCAAATCGCGGGCCAGAGGGCCGGGTTGGCCTCAGAATGATTCATCTCAAGAGGTTCACGAGGAGGGAGTGGCGCAAAGGCCCGTCCCCTGGCCCTTTCCGGGAGGTGGACAGGCGGCAGCCACTGCCTCGAGAGCCTCCCGGGAAAGGATTCTCGGCGCGCAGTAGGGAACCTTCCGAGGCGCCTCCCCAGGGAGATCATTGAAGTTCGGTTTTTGATTCTTCGGATTTTCCATCAATTAGCCCCCACAGGCAATTAGGTTTAGGTTGTAATGTTCTCGGCTCATCATACTACTGATGAACGGCGACTGCCGGATCACCGATGACGTTGTAGATCTCCTGTATGAATTGCGGTCCGCCCTGCTGCCGCAGGCTCTCAATTGCCGACTGGGTTGCTTCACCGAGGGTCAGCCCTCCATCGAGCAGGGCCTCTATGAAGGCCTTGTTCAGGACGACCGCACGATCGTTGATCGAGAGGCCCGTGGGGGCCACAGCTGCGATGACGCCGCCGCTGCCCAACAAGGTCATCTCTTCGGTGATTGAATTGTACCCGGGAAAGGTACCGTTGCCCGCGTAGCAGGAGAAGGCGGCGAAGATCGGCAGGCGGTCGCTGTTGGTCATTCCGCCGATGTCCGGCATCGCCCAGAAGGCCTCGCTGCCCAACTGGGTCACGGCGCCATGACCGATGAAATTAAAGAGCATGATGCCCTGGTCCAGCGCGTTCGATACCTGTTGCCGTGTCAGGCCCGCGTCCGCACCAGCCTGGTGTACGACGTG
>JBDLIO010000382.1:0-3782 GCA_039714865.1 Acidobacteriota bacterium
TCGCACGCAAGATGGTTTGCGAGTGGGGCATGAGTGCCGACATGGGCCCTCTGACATTTGGCAAACAGGACGAGAACATCTTTCTCGGCAAGGAATTTTCCCGGCATCAGGACTACTCTGAAGCGACCGCAGTTCGAATCGACGAGGAGATCAGCTTGTTCGTCACCCTGGCCTACAGGGATTCCAAGGAAGTCCTCGAGGCTCAACAGGCCTCGCTGAATGCGATCTCCAATGCCCTTCTCGAGAAAGAGGTGCTGGACGGAGAAGAGATCTACGATTTGATCGAGGAACACTCGGACATCGACGTACAGGCCTTGAAACCCAAGAAAAATGCCGACGCCTCCGAGGAGGTGCAGACGACGTGATCCCAGCCACCGCGCCGGTTGCAGTCTCCGATGTCCGTGGTTCGAAACTGCGGGCTCTGTGGCCGCGTCGACTGCCGGTGATCATGGGCATCCTCAACTGCACACCGGATTCTTTCTCCGACGGAGGACGTTTCGGCTCTTCGGCCGAGGCCGTCGCCCATGGCATGAGGATGGCGAATGACGGCGCCGACATCATCGACGTCGGCGGGGAAAGCACGCGACCCGGCGCCGAACCCGTCTCGGCAGAGACCGAAATTCGGAGAGTCGAACCGGTCATCCGGGAACTGAAACACCGCCTGCCGGACACAGTGGTGTCCATTGATACCTGCAAGGCCCCGGTTGCGGCAGCGGCCCTGGAGGCGGGCGCAGACCTTGTCAACGACGTCTCTGCCGGAGCGGACACTGCGATGATGCCTACCGTCGCAGCCCGCGGCGCCGGAATTGTATTGATGCACATGCGGGGACAACCCCGAAGCATGCAGGAGAACACTGCATACACAAACGTCACGGCCGAAGTCCATGCCTTCCTGGCCCTCAGTGCCCAGCGGGCGCTCGAAGCAGGTATCCATCGAGATCTGGTGTGGCTCGATCCCGGCATCGGTTTCGGCAAGGACGATCGGGCCAACGTTCGGTTGATAGCAGGCCTGCCCGACCTCGCAGCCCTGGGCCATCCGATCGTCGTCGGCGTTTCCCGCAAATCCATGATCGGTCGTTTGACCGGCGCAGAGGTCGGGGATCGCCTGCCCGGCTCGCTGGCGGCACTGACGCCGACAATCGCACTCTCGCGAATCACCGTCCGGGTCCACGATCCCCGTCCCACGCTCCAGTTCCTTGAAATGCTGGCCACGATCGAAGAGGCACGACAATGACCTGGATCCTCGATTTGCTCCACGGTCTGATGGACTTTCAAATAGGCCTGCCCGATCTGGTCGACATTCTCCTGGTCACGACCCTGATCTACACCCTCCTGACCCTCCTGAGGGGCACCAGAGCCATGCAGATGCTCTGGGGACTGCTGGGCCTGGTCGTCGTTTACCTCGCGGCCGCCGCCTTCAAGCTGATCACCCTGAGTTCGATCCTGAGCCACACGCTGGCGATGCTCCCGATCGCCATCATTGTTCTCTTTCAACAGGAGATTCGACGGATGCTGACAGGGTTCGGCTCGATCGGGTGGCTTCGCTTCGGATCGGGGAATTCCGATCAGCCGGTCTTGATCAATGAACTTTCGCTGGCGGTCCAGGCACTGGCCGCAAAACGCATCGGCGCCCTGATAGCGATCGAAAGGACCGATACGCTTGACCCCTGGGCAGAGACCGGCATTCCATTGCATGCCCGATTCTCCTACGATCTGCTCCTCAACATCTTCGTGCCGGGAACCCCGCTGCACGACGGCGCCGTCATCATCCGGGGCAATAAAATCCAGGCTGCTTCGTGTTTCTTGCCCTTGTCAACCAGCCACAAGATCTCATCGCAGTTGGGTACTCGCCACCGCGCTGCCGTCGGACTCTCTGAGGATTCTGACGCATTGGTCATCGTCGTCTCCGAAGAGACAGGCACTATTTCCCTGGCTGTTGAGCGCCAACTGATGCGGCCGCTGGACGAGACAACTCTCAGGAATGCCCTGACCGAACATATGTACCAACTGAGTCCCGAGGATGAGGAGGCAGCCTCGTAATGCTCAGACCTCGCCACCCGGCTTACCTTCTGGTTGCCCTGATCGCTGCGTCCCTCCTATGGTATGCCGCGACCGGCAAACGACGGGCGACAATATCCGTCAGAAGTACCAAAGCCAACCTGACCCTGGTCAACATGCCCTCGGATCTTCTGCTGACTTCGAGCGTTCCCGACAGCATCACTCTGCAACTTCGGGGGCCCTTGACCCTCAACCCGACGGCCGGAGGGATTCCGGAGGTCTTTCTCAACCTCACGGAGGCTGTTCCAGGACGCGCCACCTATCCAATAGACCTGTCCGGCGTCCGGCTTCCGCTGGAGGTCGAGGTCATCGCGGTCGAACCAACCGAGATCGAGATCGAACTCGAGCGAGTTCTGCTTCGCAGTCTCGCCCTCACCCCGTCCGTCGACGGAGACCCGGCACCCGGGTTCATCGTCACCCTCGTTCAGGTGGATCCCTCCCGAATCACAGTCCAGGGCCCCGAGAGCCGCCTATCCACGCTCGAGGACGTCATGACGTCTCCAGTCTCGGTGGAAGGGGCGTCCGGAAGCGTCGAGGCCGTCGTCACACCGATTTTGACCGACCCACTTCTGCGAGTTCTCACCGCGTCTCCAGTGACAATTCGCGTGAACATCATGCCTCAACCACAACCCGATGAGACCATCTCGCGTCTTGGGGCCCGGCTGGTAATGGAGTAAGGAGTTCAGGACCCATGGCCCGTGAACTTTTCGGAACAGATGGAATCCGAGGTCGTGCCCTTGAATGGCCCCTGGATGAAGAGACCATTCGTCGTTTGGGCGTCGCTCTGGTCCGATTGATGGCCAATGGTGACCCAAAGCCCTCCTTCCTGATTGGCGGAGACACCCGTGCCTCAACCGAGACATTGGCCGACTGGCTCAGCGTCGGCATCCAGGCTGCCGGAGGTACCGTCACCTGGGGCGGGATCTTGCCGACACCTGCCGTTTCCCACCTGCTGCGGGTGGGAAGCTGCACCGCCGGTGTCGTCATTTCCGCCTCTCATAATCCTGCGGAAGACAACGGGGTCAAGGTCCTGGCCGCCACCGGAGAAAAAATTTCCGAGAGCTCCGAGGAACTCCTCGAAGACGAATTGAAACGTGCCCCGGCCAAGGTTGGTCCAGGCCTTCCCGCAATTCGACCCGGGTTGATTGATCGATACCGCACGAGGGTATTGCAGGCTCTCGAGAATCCACGGCCGCTTGAAGGCCTGCATCTGGTTCTGGACGCCGCCAACGGCGCCGCATCGGGCCTTGCCGATGAAATCCTCGAAACCATGGGCGCCAAGGTCACGGCCATCGCCAGTGCCCCCGATGGCATGAATATCAATCGAGGTGTCGGCGCCGCCTCACCTCAGCAGTTGTCCGAAGCCGTCCTTCGCCTCGGCGCCGACGGAGGGCTTGCCTTGGACGGCGATGCGGATCGCGCCGTCCTCGTTGACGAAAAGGGGACCATCCTCGACGGCGATGATTTGTTGCTTTCCTGGGCCGCAAGCCTGCACGGCGAGGGACGCCTCCCGGATAACAAGATCGTTGCGACAGTCATGTCGAATTTCGGCCTGGAAACCGGCCTGGCCGCTGAGGGCATCGACCTCATCAGGTGTTCGGTGGGTGACCGTGCTGTCTGGGAGACGATGGCTCGTACCGGCGCCGCCCTCGGCGGGGAACAGTCGGGTCATATCATCTGCTCGCACCTCAGCGTTACAGGCGACGGGCTGTTGACCGGCACCC
>JBDLIO010000383.1:0-3770 GCA_039714865.1 Acidobacteriota bacterium
CGAGATCTCTCCCGGCGAGGAGGCAGGCATCAAGTCCGCCACGCTCACGATCCGGGGAGAGAACCCCTACGGATCGTTCGAAGGGGAGCGCGGGGTGCATCGCCTCGTGCGGATCAGCCCCTTCAACGCGGAAGGGAAGCGGCAGACGAGCTTCGCCACCGTCGATGTCATCCCCGAGTTCGAAGAAACGAATGTCGAGGTGGACGAGAAGGAAATCGAGCTGACGACCTTCGCGCGCTCGGCCGGGCCCGGCGGGCATACGACGGTCGGCGCCCGTCGGTTGGTTGGATTGTTGGTAGGAATTTGGTGAGTTTGTAAGGTAGGCAATGAATTGGATAGAACATTGTGATACGGGCGCCGCGTCATAGGGTCAAAGAGAATGTAAATTCTCTTTCAACCAATTAGAAATATAGCTAAATAGAATTAAATTGTCAAGTCCTGCAGGAATTTCAGTTGCCTTACAGCCCCCCCACCATCAGTTTTGCCAACAGGCTGGTGAAGCGCGCGGGATCGGGCAGCTCCGATCCCTCGGCCAGCAGGGCGTATCCATAGAGGAGGTCGGCCGTCTCGGCGATGGCCGGATCGTCGGCCTTGGAGTCGAAATGTGCCGCCAGCTTGGTGATCACTTCGTGCTCGCCGTTGAGTTCCAGAATTCTCTTGGACCTGGGGGCCTGCTGTTGGGTGTGGCGGAGAAGCCTTTCCAGTTGCGGACTCATGTCGTGCTCCCCACCGACCAGGCAGGCGGGGGAGGTGGTCAGCCGAGAGGACAAACGAACCTCCTTGACATGCTCTTCCAGGTATTTTTGGATACTGTCGAGAAGGCCCCCGAGGTCTTTGGCCTTCTCCTCGAGATCCTTGCGTGTTTCTTCTCTCTCTTCGCTGTCTCCCAATTCGGCCGCACCCTTGGCGGCGGACTTGAGGGGCTTTGAGTCATACTCCGTCAGGAACTGGACCAGGAGCTCATCAACCGGATCGTCGAGGTAGAGCACCTCGAACTCTCGGGCCTTGAAGGCCTCGAGGTGGGGAGAATTCTCGATGACCGCTTTGGAATCGCCGGTCAGGTAGTAGATTGCGTCCTGTGAGGGTTTCATGCGGGAGACGTACTCGACCAAAGAGGTCAAATGCTCCGAATCGGCCGAAGATTTGAAGAGAAGCAGGCTTTGAAGTTGCTCTGAGTGTTCGGGGCCGCCGGTGACCCCCTCCTTGAGGACCCGTCCGAAGGCGTTCCAGAACTTCAGGTACTCTTCGGAATCGTCGGCTTTCATCTTGTCCAAGGCCTTGAGGATCCTGGAAGTCAAGAATCGCCGAATGTGGGTGATGTGCCGGTCCTGCTGGAGAGTCTCCCGGGAGATGTTGAGCGGGAGGTCCGCGGAGTCCACGACACCCCGAACGAAGCGCAGCCAAGGCGGCAGTACATCTTCGCAGTTTTCCATGATCATCACCGACTTGGCGTAAAGCTGGAGTCCCCACGTCGGGGCCCCCATGCCGAGGTCCAGAGGCGGATTCGACGGAATGAACAGCAGCGCACGGTACTCGATTCGGCCTTCGGCGCGAAGGGCCACGGTTTTCAGCGGCGCCGTCCAGTCGTGGGCGATGTGGCGGTAGAATTCGGCATATTCTTCGTCGCTGACGTCGGACTGCGATCGAGTCCAGATCGGCTTCATGGCGTTGAGGGTTCGATCTTCAACGACGCTGGTGGGCTCGGAGTCCGGCTTGATATTGCCGTCATCGTCCCGTTCGTACTCCTGCCGTTCGACAGGGCAGACGACGGGATAGTTGATGAAGTCGGAGTAGCGTTTAACGATTGACTCAAGGACGTGGCATTCGGCGTAGTCGCGAAGGCCGGCCTCCTCGTCCACCGCCTTGAGGTGCAGGGTGATCGAGGTTCCGCACTGATCGCGGTGGGCATCGGAGACGTCAAAACGCCCCTCGCCGACTGACTCCCAGAAGGTGCCGCCTTCTTCGCCGGCTTTGCGGGTGATGACCGAGACCTTGTCTGCCACCATGAAGACCGAGTAGAAACCGACGCCGAATTGTCCGATCAGGGAGGACAGCACCTCGCGATCACCGTTGTCCACGGCTTTTTGCAGGAGTTCGCGGGTGCCGGATTGTGCGATGGTGCCCAGATTTCGAATCACTTCCTCCCGGCTCATGCCGATGCCGGTGTCGTGAATCGTCAGGGTTCGAGCTTCAGTGTTGGGTTCGATCCGAATCTCGTCGACGTGGTCCTCCGAAACGATCTTCGGGTCGGTCACGCGCTCGAACCGAAGTCGGTCGAGGGCGTCGGATGCGTTGGAAATCAACTCCCTGAGGAAGATGTCCTTGGTCGTGTAGAGCGAGTTGATGACCAGATTGAGCAGCCGCGAGGTTTCGGCCTGAAATTCAAAGGTTTCGGTCGTCGGGGTCATGGTGCCTCCAGATGAAATCGTTGCCGCACCGGCAAGGGGGTGAAATGTACGCAAGATGGGCGCTCAAGGCAAGGGGGGAGAACGTTCAACGTTCAACGTACAACGTCCAACTTTGAAGTTCACGCCCGAGGACTGGCAGAAATGGGAGAGTTCCGGTCGACGCTCAACGTTGAACGCTCACGATTCCCGTGTGTGGGATCACGATACTATCGGCGGCGAACTCCGCCATTCAGACAACCGGTGACCAGAAACGCGTACTTCGACGTTGAGCGTTGGTATTGCACGTTCGGGTCCCAGCTTCCCATCGTTATCGTTACACTGGGCCTCATGCCGTGGCCCGAGATTCTTGCCGTCGTCTTCCCCACTCCCTGGCACTTCCTGGTTGCGTGTGTGGCGTTGTTTGTGGCGGAGCTGGTCTATGTTCTGCTGGGGTTTGGGGCCGGGCTGATCGCCGTCGGCACACTCGCCCTGGTTCTGCCGGAGATCAGAGATGTTGTCGTGATCGTGCTCCTGGTCAACCTGCCGGCCGAAATCTTCGTCGTGTGGATTTCGAGACGGGAGATTCGGAAACGAGGAGTTCTTCTCTTAGGGGTCGGCGTCGCTGTCGGCATTCCCATCGGTGGCTGGATCCTGACCTTTGGAGAACCGGCGTTCTTGCTGGGCCTCCTCGGTTTGGTTCTGGCGGCTGTCGGAGGCGTTTTTCTCGTGGTTCCCGACGGTGCCGGGCTGAAGTTGCCCTCGGTTGCCGGGCCGATATTCGGCCTGGTTTCGGGGCTCCTGACCGGCCTCTTCGGGACAGGGGGGCCGCCGTTGGTCCTGTTCTTCAGGCTTCAGGGCCTGGCCAAAGCGGCATTCAGGGGCAACCTGATGGTGCTTTTCTTGATGATGGGTGTCATTCGGTTGCCGTCCTACATCGGCCTGGGTCTGATCACTCCCGCCCGGCTGGTTGCCGGAGCCGCCGTGTTGCCGGTGGTACTGGCCGGAGGTGTCGTCGGCCACCTGATCCACCTCGACCTGTCCGAACGAACTTTCCGTCGCATCGTCAGTGCATGTCTTGTCGTCCTCGGCCTGCTGCTCCTTGCCTCCTGATCCCTATTGCCTACGACCCACGACTTTGCCTCGCAATTCCGGAAATCTCGGCCGATATGCGCTCAACAGTGTCCCGGGTTCTTGACTTTGGCGACCATATGCCCACAATGACCTATGGCAAAAGACGACACATCACGTGGCCGGGGACGTCCGAAAAGGCGACGCCGGGTGCAGAGTCTCCCGCCGGCCGGGCGTTACGAGCCCGTCGGTGCTTCGGCAGACTCTGGGCAGGAGGTCAAACTCAGTCTGGATGAGGTCGAAGCCCTCCGTCTG